>JANYAW010000010.1 GCA_025361105.1 Rhodocyclaceae bacterium
TTACCCGTGATCATGTGCTGCTCAACATCCTCGACCAGGTGGCCGGTGGCCTGATCGAAGTCAGCCTGGTCAATGGCCAATGGACCAGTCGGCGGGCCAAAGTGCCGGCGCTTGGCAAGCTCAGCGCTAGCGGCCTGTACAACGATTTCGCGCGCGACGCCAAACATGATTCCTATGCCAACAGCTACTTGCTGCGCTACGAGGATTTCGTCACACCGAATTCCTTCTATCTCGGCACCGTGGGCAGCGCCAAACAGGAATTGCTCAAGTCACGCAAGCAGATCTTCGATGCCACCGGCATGCGTGTCGAACAGAACTTCGCCACCAGCAAGGACGGCACCCGCATACCCTACTTTGTCATCTGGCCCAAGGGCGCCAGCGCCGACGGGCTCAATCCCACCTTGCTCTACGGCTATGGCGGATTCCAGATCTCGCAGACGCCGTTTTACAGCAGCACCTATGGCAGCGGCTGGTATCGCCAGGGCGGCGTATTGGTGGTGGCCAATATCCGAGGCGGCGGCGAGTTCGGACCCAACTGGCACCAGGCCGCGATGAAGGCCAACAAACAGCGCAGCTATGACGACTTCGCCGCCGTGGCAGAAGACGTGATCGCCAAAAAAATCACCTCGCCTAGTCACCTCGGCATCTACGGCGGCAGCAACGGCGGCCTGCTGGTCGGTGCCGTCATGCTGCAAAGGCCGGAACTCTTCGGTGCGGTGGTCTGCAGCGTGCCGCTGCTGGACATGAAGCGCTATCACACGCTGCTGGCCGGCAACAGCTGGATGGCCGAATACGGCGACCCCGACAAGGCCGAAGAATGGGCCTGGATCAGCAAATACAGCCCTTATCAAAATGTGAAGACGGGCGTGAAATATCCCAAGGTCCTATTCACTACGTCGACCCGTGATGATCGCGTGCACCCCGGTCACGCCCGCAAAATGGCCGCCCGCATGCTGGAGCAGGGCCACGACGTGCTGTACTACGAAAACATCGAAGGCGGCCACGGCGGTGCCGCCAACAACGCCCAACGTGCGCATCTGTACGCGTTGGAAAATGCGTTTTTGTGGAAGACGCTGGGAGGGAAATGAGATAGCCCAGTGTTGCTCCCGCCTCATTGCAATTTTGCGCAATCTCTACTCAATCACCATGCTTGCGCGTCCAAGTGGAAGCAGGTGAACTGAGCATTCGGCATCTGCCAGAAATGGTCTCTTGTCGAGCAATGCTTGGCCATGTGGTGGTCTCTCGGTAAGCACGGCATAAATTCATTTGGAATAGTGAACTATGCCGGACGTTGCTATACACTTGAGAGCTCTTGCGGCCCGACAAGAAAACGGCTTGGCAACAACCTGGGAGCGCACAAATGGCTGCGAAAGAAGCCAAGGCTCGCATCAAAATCAACAAGCTGCTCGAAGAGTCCGGCTGGCGTTTCTTCGACCAAGCCACGGGCAAGGCCAACATTGTTCTCGAACCCAAAGTAAAGCTGACCAAGACAGCTATCAATGCTCTCGGCGACAATTTCGAAGACACCAGCAATGGCTTCATCGACTTCCTGCTGCTCGATGAGGCCGGCTTTCCGCTGGTCGTGCTCGAAGCCAAGTCAGAAGACAAGAATCCACTGGTCGGCAAGGAGCAGGCGCGCAAATACGCCAAATCGCAAAACTGCCGGTTCGTCATCCTCTCCAACGGCAACCTGCATTACTTCTGGGACCTGGAGCAGGGCAACCCGCACATCATCACGCGCTTCCCTTCGCCGGACTCGATCAAGGGCTACCATCGCTTCCAGCCCAATCCGCAAAAACTTATTACCGAACAGATCGGCAAGGACTACATCGCCCTGACGCAGATGCCGGGCTATGCCGCCGAAGCTGGCTGGAACAATCCTGCCGAGCGCGCCGCCTTCATTCAGAAAACCCGCCTGCGCTTCCTGCGCGATTACCAGAAGCGCGCTATCTCGGCGATTCAGGATGCCGTTGCCGAAGGCCACAGTCGTTTCCTGTTCGAGATGGCCACCGGCACCGGCAAGACACTGACCGCAGCCGCTGTCATCAAATTGTTTCTGCGCACCGGCAATGCCAGGCGCGTCCTGTTTCTGGTGGATCGGCTGGAACTCGAAGACCAGGCCAACAAGGCATTCATCGCCCAGCTTAAGAACGATTACACCTCGGTGATTTACAAGGAAAAGCGCGACGAGTGGCGCAAGGCCGAGATTGTCGTTACCACCGTGCAGTCGCTGCTGTTCAACGACAAATACCGGCGCTTGTTCTCGCCGACTGATTTCGATCTGGTGATTTCCGACGAGGCGCACCGCTCTATCGGCGGCAATGCTCGCGCCGTGTTCGAATATTTCGTCGGCTACAAGCTGGGCCTCACCGCCACGCCACGCGACTACCTCAAAAAGTACGACGCCACCAAGCAAACCACACGCGACCCGCGCGAGACCGAACGTCGCCTGCTGCTCGATACCTACCGCACCTTCGGCTGCGATTCCGGCCAGCCGACTTTTCGTTATTCATTGCTCGACGGCGTGCGCGATGGCCATTTGATCAATCCCGTCGTCGTCGATGCACGTACGGACATCACGACGCAATTGCTCTCTGACGCAGGCTATGCAATCGCTTCAGTGGGTGCAGAAGGCGATGCGGAAAAGCAAAATTTTTTCCAGAAGGATTTTGAGAAGAAATTTTTCTCCGAGGCCACCAACCGTCTCTTCTGCCAGACCTTCCTGAATCACGCATTGCTAGACCCAATCAGTGGCGAGCTCGGAAAATCCATCGTCTTCGCAGTCAGCCAAAACCACGCCACCAAGCTGACGCAAATTCTCAACGAACTGGCGGACACGCGTTACCCCGAAAAGTACCAATCCGACTTCGCCGTGCAAGTCACGTCGTTGATTCCCGGTGCGCAGCAGTTCAGCATCAACTTCACCAACAATAATCTGCTTGGCTCGGCCAATTTTCTCGATGCCTATAAGACCAGCAAGGCGCGGATTTGTGTCACCGTTGGCATGATGACGACGGGTTACGATTGTCCTGACATACTTAATCTTGCATTGATACGGCCGATATTTTCGCCCTCGGATTTCGTGCAGATCAAAGGTCGTGGCACGCGCAAGCACGATTTTCTCGAACAGCTTTTTGACAAGTCATTAAAGGCCGAGCTATTGGTTAATGGGTCGCAGCAAAAGACTCAGTTCAAGCTCTTTGATTTCTTTGCCAACTGCGAGTATTTCGAGGAAAAATTTAACTACGACGAGGTGTTGCACCTGCCCCGACCGAGCCTGAGCGAAGGTGCAGGGGGCGGCGGCACGACAGTTGGCCCGGCGGGTGAATTCACTCACACTGGCAGCGATGCCATCCAACACCTCGCGGAAGAAACAATCGGCGCGCAAGGCATGAAGATCGACCGCATGTTTTTCGAGAGCTTCGAAAACACCGTCAAGGCCGATCCGGTCTTGCAACAGCAGGTCGACAACGAACAATGGGATCAGGCCATAGCCTACGTCACCACCCACCTGCTCGACAAGCCGGCCGAGTTCTACACACTGGACAAGCTGCGGCGTGCAGCGGGTGTGGATCGCCGCCTCACCATGCGCGAGATTCTTGAAAAAATCTTCGACCGGATTCCCTACTTCAAGGGCAAGGACGAACTGCTCGAAGACGAATTCCAGAAATTCCTGCTCGATGCCTCGACGGAAAACATCGAAAAGCAAGCCGCCGCCATTGTCGCCATGAAATACTTCTTCAAAGCCTACGCCACCGACGGTCGCCTGCGTGACATCATCGAAAATGGCAAGTTGACTGAGCTCAACGTCAACCCCGCCTTTAATATGGCCGACTTCAGGGCCGTGCCCAAGGAATGGCGCGACCGCATCCCGGAGTACGTGAAGGACTACGTCTCGCTCAACCAGTTCATGTAGGGACGCGCGATGCCCGCCATAAAAAAGCAGATCCCACCCCAACCGCCACTGAGCTTCGAGCAGATGATCGGTGCCATTACCTCGGCGCATTCGCAATTGACCGCGCAAGCGGGCAAGGCCGTCAATCTGGCGCTGACCCTGAGAAATTGGCTCATCGGTGGCTATATTCAGGAGTTCGAGCAAGCCGGGGCGGATCGCGCGGCCTACGGCGCACGCCTGCTCGACGCGATTGCCGAACGACTTGCCGACCAGGGAGTTGCCGGCGTTGCGGTGCGCTCCTTGCGACTGTACCGGCAGTTCTACGTGGCGTATCCAGCAATTCGGCAGACAGTGCCTGCCGAATTGGGCATCCTGTTTCCCGCTTCCGTAAAACGGCAGACACCGTCTGCCGAATCCGCCGTTCCGAGCGATCGCTTGTTATCCACACTTTCGTTCAGCCATTTCGTCGAATTGCTCCAGATCGAAGATATCCTGAAACGGCACTTCTACGAGATCGAATGCATGCGCGGCAACTGGTCTTTGCGCGAGCTGAAGCGGCAGATTGGCAGCCTTTATTTCGAGCGATCCGCTTTATCCACGGACAAGAACAAACTGTCCGATCAGACTCATGTCGCGGCCGAGGTACGGCCTGCGCTGACCATTCGCGATCCCTATGTTTTCGAGTTTCTCGGTATCAAACCACAGGAAGTCATGGGCGAATCCGCGCTCGAAGACGGCCTGCTCGACAAGCTGTCGGATTTCCTGCTCGAACTCGGACATGGTTTCTGTTTCGAAGCCAGGCAAAAACGCATATTGATCGGCGACCAGCACTACTTCATCGATCTGATTTTCTACCACCGCGTTCTCAAATGCCATGTGCTGCTGGAGCTCAAGCTGGCCGGATTCAACCATGAGCATATCGGCCAGCTCAACACCTATGTCAATTGGTACAAGCGGCACATGCTGGAAGCGGGCGACAACCCGCCCATAGGCATTCTGCTGTGCACCGAGAAGAACCATGCTCTCGTCGACTACGCCATGGCCGGCATGGACAACCAGCTCTTCGTATCGCGCTACCAGCTCGAACTCCCCAGCAAGGAAGCGCTGGAAAAATTCATCGAACAGCACCTGAAAGAACTCTGAATCCATGCTCGACACAGATACCAAGCGCCGCATCGACACCTGCCGCGACATCCTCGTCGGCAAAGTGCCCGACCCCAAATCGCAGGTCGAACAGATCACCATCGCCCTGATCTATAAATTCATGGACGACATGGATGCCGAGGCGGAAGAACTCGGCGGCACCCGCAGCTTCTTTGCCGGCGAATACACCAAATACGGCTGGGCCAAATTGATGGCCCCCAGCCTTGGCGGCCACGATGTGCTGAACCTGTATTCCGAGGCCATCGGCAGGATGACCGAGAACCCCGGCATCCCGGCCTTGTTTCGCGACATCTTCAAGAACGCCTATCTGCCCTACCGCGACCCGGAGACGCTGCGCAGCTTCCTCAAGGAAATCGACACCTTCACCTACGACCATTCCGAACGTCTGGGCGACGCTTTCGAATATCTGCTCTCGGTGCTTGGCAGCCAGGGCGACGCCGGCCAGTTCCGCACGCCGCGCCACATCATCGATTTCATCGTGGCTGTTCTCGATCCAAAGAAAAGCGAAACCATTCTCGACCCGGCCTGCGGCACGGCTAGCCGTTTCGCAAAGGTGTTGATGCTGGTAGTGGTTTA
>JANYAW010000028.1 GCA_025361105.1 Rhodocyclaceae bacterium
CGCGAGCATCGCCGCATAGGCATCGGCGACAGCGATGATGCGGCTCATAAAAGGGATTTCGGCACTAACCATCCCGCGAGGATAACCGTTTCCGTCGGGTGTCTCATGGTGCGATGCGGCGATGAGTGGTACTTGGCGATACTTGCGGGTAAATTTCACACGATGGAGCAAATCCTCGGTCAGCTGGGCATGGGTTTTCATTTGTTCAAATTCACTTGCCGTCAGTTGCCCGGGGTTTTGCAACAAGCCCTCGCCCATCGCGATCATGCCGAAATCGTGCAGCATTGAAGCGACTTCGAGCACGTCCAGCTCCTCGGTGGATAAACCCAAGCGCCGCCCCAAGGCCACGGCGATGGTGGTGGCGCGTACTGCGTGGCCGGCCATTGCCGGGTAGGCGGCATCGTAAGACGCGGCAATGGCTTCGAGCAAGCTACGGAACTGGCGCTCGTAGTCGGAAAACAACAAGGCGCTTTCAACCGCAATCGCCACCACACCGGCCACCGCTTCTAGCGTTGCCAAATCTTCATTGGTAAAGCCGCCTTCGTGTCGATTGATAGCTTGCACCACGCCAACCGTTTGTCCACTGCCATTTTTTAGTGGTACGCAAAGCATCGAGCGTGTCCGATACCCGGTGCGCTGATCGACGCTGCGATCAAATCGTGGATCGTTCCAGGCGTCGTCAATCAATACGCTCTTACCGGTCACTGCAACCATCCCCGCGATGCCCAGCTTCATGTTCAATGACAGGGTTCTGCCGTTGCCGCCGTCGGCATAAATGGAAACCAAACGCCCGGTGCGTGCTTCAAGTCCAAAAACTGTGCCGCGATCACAACGAATCTGATTGCGGATATCGACGATTTCAGCTTCCACGCCGGCCGGATAGGTGCTGCCGCTTTCTATCCAACGCGCGATTCGCGCCGCCGCCGCCACCGCTATCGCTTCGTCAGCCGCCGTGAACCTTCCGCTGAGCTTGTTAATCAGTTCGACTCCACCCAACACGCGGCCATCGCTGGAGATGATAGGCGCGACCAATAAACTGTCGGTGGTGTAACCCAATGACGCGTCGATTTCAGAATTAAAAAATGGATGGCGATAGGCGCCTGCGACATTGGTTACTTCGCGGCGCAAAATCGCCGTGCCGACGATGCCCATATGCAGCGGAACAACCAAGGAACGATCCATGCCTTCAGCCGCGTGGGTGCGCAGCTCCATCGCTTCCCAGTCAAACAAAAACAGCGTACTGCGATCCGCATCAAACATTGCGGTGATTTCCTGCATCACCCGCTCGGACAACAAATACAAATCACGTTCAGCGCTAATGCGGCGTTGGATTTCCAACAGATGCAACAGCCTCGCCGTATCGCTCGATAGCTGATCGCCTGCAATGCCGGACGCATTCATTTCAAGCAGATCGCGGCGCGAATCAATGAAGAAAATAGGATCATGTTTTCTAAGGTATCACGATGCCGCGAAGTTGGCATGAATGAGAAGGCAACAAGTCTAACCAATTTGCCAACAGCATAGACATTTCTACGCCATTTTGTGAGCTTGATTTCGGGGTGATAAGGTCGTCGATTTACGCGATTGAAAACGGGTCGTATTGCCTCTTCAAGTGATGTGCGTCGCGCTCATTAAGCCGGTTGCTCGCGGTATAGTCGATGGAGGCGCACGGCGGCGTGTCGCCAGCACCAACTGGCGAAAGCTTGATATAAGAAAATCTGTGAGGAAATATCGATGAAACTACTTGCTGCATTGGTGCTTGGTTTGACATGCAACGTCGCCAGCGCATTGTCGATTTCCGTGGTCGATATCGCTGGTCAACCGATTCCAACCGTCATGGTTAGCCGAGTTCCGGTTGCGCCTGCACAAGTTGATGTCTCGGACGATGGTTATGCCGCGTCTGGCAAGCCGCAGCAGGGCTCGGTCGAGGTTCATCGCTTTACCGATACCGCCGGTTCAGTGGAGATTTCACCGGCTGATTTTCCGTGGCATTTGATACTTAAGAAGCCTGGCTTTCACACCTTGAAAATTGAAGCCAATGTACTGACAAAAAAACCGGTGGTGCTCGTGCGTGAAACCGATGCGATGGAATTGGCTGCACAAAAACCATCGAATGCGTGGACGTCGACGATAGATTTTGGCGACGCAAATCTGAAGAAGGAATTTCTTCTTCAATGCGGCTTTTGCCATCAACAAGGCTCGGCATTTTTGCGTCGCGAACGCACTGCGGATGAATGGCGCGCGGCGATAAAGCGCATGGTGCGCTATGGCTCGCGGCTGTCCTCCGAAGGCCAGGAAAAAATCCCCGATCTATTGGTGGCGCATTGGAAAAAAATAAACGCAAATCCGGGTTTGGTGCCCGAATCAACACCATGGCCGGCGGAACTTGCCAAAGCTACCGTGCGCGAACTGCCGATAGGCGACAGCATGTCGCAGATGCATGACTTTTTGTTTCATGCCAATGGCCTGCTTTATGTGGGCGACAATTTGCAAGATCGACTCTACGAAATCGATCCGCGAACCGGTAAATATATGGTCTACAAAATCGAGCCCATGCCCGGCGATACACCCGGCGGATTGCTCGCCGGACGACTCAAGGATTTCCCCAAACATGGTGTCTATCAGGGCATACACTCCTTAGCCGAATCGCCCAGGGACGGACACATTTTTATCACCCCGTCGCACCAGCGCCGCTTGATTGAGTTTGATCCGCAGACCAAGAAAATGAGCTATCACCAATTTGATAGCGGCTTCTATCCGCACACCTTGCGCTTCGATCAAAAAGATCGGATTTGGTTCACCTTGGCCTTGTCAAATCAAGTCTCCATGTTCGACCGGGCGACCAATAAATTTACCCGCTATGACTTGCCGACACGCAGCTTCGGTGAGCGACTGACCATCGCCATGATCCCAATCAATTTCAAGTTGATGTCGTGGGGAATTCCAATAGCCAACTGGGTGACAATTGATCACCAAGCGACCGGCACGCCGCTGCCCTATGGCATTGATGTGACACCCGACGGGAAAGTCTGGTTTGCGCGACTCTACGCTGATGACATTGGTTTCATTGACCCTGAATCCGGTAAAGTCACCATGATTCCGACCCCCTTCAAAGCCCCGCGCCGTCTGCGTTCTGACCGTGACGGCAATTTGTGGATCGCTGCTTTTAACGAATCGCAAATCGTGCGCTATGAACCAGCGACGGGGATTTTTACGCGTTTTGATTTGCCGGCATTACCCAAGGGCAGCGATACGCCCTACTCGCTCAATGTCGATAAACCACGCCACCAGGTGTGGGTCAATGGCACCAATTCGGATTCGGTGTATCGTTTCGATATTGCAAGCAAGACTTGGACGTTTTTCCCGATGTCACGCCGCGCCACATTCACTCGTGATGTGGAGTTTTCGCCTGACGGAAAAGTCTATTTAACTGGCGCGTCGTTTCCCGCATGGCATATTGAGGACACGCAACCGACGATGATGGAGCTGACACCGCAGTAAATAGCGATAAGGCGCTATTTTCGATTGCGCCCCAACTGATCGTGACTGCTAACCCAGTCACCATTGAGCACGGCGCCAGTGAGCGAGGTGTCGCCCGCCAGCACGGTGGCGGCGCAGATTTCGGCGAATTTGTTGGCACCGCCGGTGCCGTAACAGCCCAAAATTTCCAAGCATTCACGCTGAGTTGGCAGCCCGGTACCGCCACCATAGGTTGCAACGATAAGCGATGTCAGCGTGATTGACCAGTAGTAGTCACCATTGTCGAGCAGTTGGCAATACGTCACGCCGGCATGCGATTCGGCAATATTGGCAACATCTTGCCCGCAAGCGATGAATAGTGCCGTCAAGCCATTTGCCGCATGAGCACCGTTGTTAGACGCGCCAGCGAGAAACGAGCCGGCCTGCGATACCTGGCGCATCCAAAACAGGTCTTTGGTGTCAACGCCCATGATGGACTTGATCACATCTTTCTTGATCGTCGCTTCTGCCACCACGCGCTTGCCGCGTGTTTGCAGCATGTTCATGCGTGAATGCTTTTTGTCGGTATCAGTGGCACCGGAAAGAATATAACGTGCGCCGCCGGGGTAATTTTTGCTAATCCATTCACAAGCGGCCAGCGTTGCCTTGCCGGTCATGTTCTGGCCGGCCGCATCGCCAGTGAAATAATTGAAGCGTAGATGACGCATCGGGCCGACCGCCAGTTGCCCGATGTTCTCGAGCTTACCGGTCTTGGTAGTGGTTTCTGCGGCTTGCTTGATTGCAGAAAAATTGTCGACGATCCACTGTCCCAGATCACGCGCTTGCAGAGCATCTTTCATTATAAAAGCCGGCGCACGCTGCATGAACTGCTCGACCACAGTAGTCTTAACACCGCCGCACTCGCCAAGCATATACATGCCACGGTTATAGCTCGCCACCAAGGTACCTTCGGTGGTAGCCATCGGGATATAGAAATCGCCGCGCGCATGTTCGCCGTTAATACGCAACGGGCCGGCCAGGCCC
>JANYAW010000033.1 GCA_025361105.1 Rhodocyclaceae bacterium
GGCTCACCGGGATACCACTTGCCTTGCCCGAAATGCAGCAGTGCGCCGGGCGAAAAGCGCTTTTGCAAACGCCCCAATAACTCGCCGGCCAGCGCACGTTTTTTCGGCGACAGTGCGGTGATATTCCACTCCGCGCCTTCCATGTCATCAATCGAAACAAAGGTCGGCTCGCCGCCCATCGTCAGACGCACATCGTGTTTCAACAACTCCTCATCAACCTGATTCCCCAGATCGAGCACCGCCTGCCACTGCGCTTCTGTGTAGGGTTGCGTGACGCGCGGGTCTTCGTGAATGCGTGTGACTTGCATCAACACGTCCATCTCGGTTTCGCAAACTTCGGTCGCGCCAATGATGGGCGCCGCCGATGACGGGTTCGCCGTACAGGCCAGCGGAATGTGCCCTTCGCCGGCCAGCAAACCTGACGTAGCGTCGAGACCTATCCAGCCCGCACCGGGAATAAAAATTTCCGCCCATGCATGCAAATCAGTGAAGTCGACATCTGTGCCAGACGGCCCATCGAGTGCCGCTACATCCGCTTTTAGCTGTATCAGATAGCCCGAAGCAAAGCGCGCTGCGAGACCAAGATGACGCATGATTTGCACCATCAACCAGGCCGAATCACGGCACGAACCGAGCTTGAGCTCCAAGCTTTGTTCGGGTGTTTGTACACCAGCTTCCATGCGCACGACGTAATTTATATCCTGCTGTACGCGTCGGTTGACACCGATCAACATATCAATGGTGCGCAGCTTTTTGCTCAGCAGTTCCGTGCGCACGCATGTCAGCCAGTCAGCCAATAACGGTGTTGTCGGTTCGGCTTCCAAATAAATCCCCAATTCGCGTTTCATGCCTTCGGGATACGCGAATGGATAGGTCTCGGCGAACTCCTCCATGAAGAAATCGAAGGGGTTAATTACTGTCATGTCGGCGATCAAATCCACCGTCACTTCCAGCGTATCCGCCTTGTCTGGAAACACTAAACGCGCGACCCAATTGCCAAACGGGTCTTGCTGCCAATTGAGAAAATGCGCGCCTTTACCCGACGGTGTGACGGTCAGCGAATAACTCAAAATCGGTGTGCGGCTATGCGCCGCCGGACGCAAACGAATCTCGTGCGGCCATAGCTTGACCTGATGATCGAAGCGATAACGGGTGCGGTGAGTCAGTGCAACGCTAATTGTCATCAGAAGTATTCAGAAGAAAAAATTCAGTGCCATTCCACATTGGGCAATTGACCAAACGCCCGCCGCACGCCTTCGCCCCAACTTTGGCTGAGTCGCAGCATGTAAGGGTCTGCCTCGCCAAAACGATGGGTACGACCAATGCGCAATGCCTCGCGGTCGTAACAGGCCAGATCAATCGGAAAACCCACCGACAGGTTAGAGCGCATAGTTGAATCAAATGACACCAACATACATTTCACGGTGTCGTCCATACTGGTGCTACCGCTGACCATGCGATCAATGATGGGTTTGCCATATTTGGTTTCGCCGATTTGAAAATACGGGGTCTCGGGTGTCGCCTCGATAAAATTGCCTTCGGCGTAAACCATGAACAAGCGCTGGCGTTCGCCGAATATCTGTCCGCCGACAATAAAATTCGCGCCGCTGTCGACATTGTTTTCCTGCAAATAAGGCCCGTCGCGATGACGCACTTCGCGCAATGAGGCACCGACCAATTCGGCCACGTCATACATCGAACTGACGCTCATCAGATTCGGTTCGACATTGCGCCGTATCGCTTGATCGAGATGATTGAGCGTGGCTTGCGTCACTGCCAGATTGCCCGAATTGACGAACATCAGTGCCCGCTCGCCCGGATTCTCATAGGTGCGCATTTTGCGGAACGTAGACACGTTATCGACACCTGCATTGGTTCGCGAATCCGATGCAAACACCATACCGGCATCAATCATGATGGCAACGCAATAAGTCATGCTCTAGCTTTCAAATATGTGGAGAGCGCAACGCTAGCAAAAGCTGCGTGTCAAAACAACACAAGCAACAGGTGAAATATGCGTCATTCCTGCGCTGACCAAAAATACGTCGTGTTAATCAAGTCGCCCAATTCGTAAATACGTTCCAGGAATCGTGACAAATACTCGTGCAATCCATGATCAAAAATGTCCTCGATAGTGCCAAATCGCAATTCGCTATGCAACATGCCACTGCGCCGCAAAAGCTCGGCCGAGCGCGGCCCGTTAAGCTCGACAATCAAGCGATTGACTTCATTCATGCAGGCCATCAACGAGCGCGGCATGTCACCGCGCAAGACCAAAAGCTCTGCCACCCGCTGCGGCGTAATCACATCGCGATAAACCTTGCGATACGACTCGAATGATGACACCGAACGCAACAACGCGCTCCACTGATAAAAATCCGCCGCGCCGCCAACTTCCGTCGGACTAGGCAACAGAATGTGATATTTCACATCAAGAATGCGTGCAGTATTGTCAGCGCGCTCGATGAAAGTTCCCATCCGCAAAAAGCGCAACGCATCGTCCTGCAACAGCGTGCCTATGGTGATTCCGCGAAACAAGTGCGATTGACTTTTGACCCACTCAAAAAAAACCGGCATGCTGTCTTCGGGAATCGTTTCCTCTTGAATTCGGCGCATTTCCAGCCAGGTTTGATTGAGCGATTCCCACATCTCGGAAGTAATCGTGCGGCGAACCGCGCGAGCATTCTCGCGCGCCTTGAAAATGCTCTGATAAATGCTGCCCGGATTTTGCACATCAAGCGCCATGAAATACAAAACGCTTTGCGCACTCGGCTCCGGATAACGCGTTTCAAAATCGACGTGCAGCCCACTAATTGAAAGCATCGCACGCCATTCGTTAAACGGGTCGACCGCGGTGCGCTGTAGCAATGACATGTTGTAAGTTACATCGAGCATGCGCGCGGCATTTTCGGCGCGCTCTACGCTGCGCGCCATCCAATAAAGATGATCGGCGGTGGATGAAAGCATTTGGTCTTTTTCCTGGCCTAGTTTTCCAACACCCACGTGTCCTTGGTGCCGCCGCCTTGCGATGAATTAACCACCAGCGAGCCTTCTTTAAGCGCCACCCGCGTCAAGCCGCCTGGCACCATGCTGACATCCTTGCCCGACAGCACATAAGGCCGCAAATCAATGTGGCGCGGCGCGATGCCGCTTTCGACGAAGGTCGGGCAGGTCGATAGTGCCAGTGTCGGTTGCGCGATATAACGCGCCGGCTCGGCAATAATTTTTTCGCGGAACACAGCCAATTCTTCCTTGCTCGAGGTCGGCCCGACCAACATGCCATAACCGCCCGAGCCGTGAACTTCCTTCACCACCACCTCGGCCAGATGTTCCAACACATATTTGAAATCGTCGGGTTTGCTCAGTTCCCATGTCGGCACGTTCGAGAGAATCGGCTCCTCGCCGCAATAAAAACGGATCATCTCCGGCACGTGTATGTACATCGCTTTATCGTCGGCGATGCCCGTGCCAACCGCATTAGCCAGCGTCACCCGCCCGGCACAATAGGCCGCGAACAATCCCGGCACGCCTAGCGCCGAATCTTTACGAAAAGCCAGCGGATCGAGGTAGTCATCATCAATGCGGCGATAAATCACATCGACCTGCTTCAAACCATCGGTGGTGCGCATGTAGACCCTGTTGTCGCGCACCACAAGGTCATTGCCTTCGACCAATTCAACGCCCATTTGCTGGGCCAGAAACGCGTGCTCGAAATACGCGCTATTGAATTGCCCGGGGGTGAGCACCACCACATTAGGATCGTTGCTCCCGGCCGGCGCAACCGAGCGCAGATTGTTCAGCAACATGTCCGGGTAATGCTCCACCGGCGCAATCGCCTGGCGCGCAAACAGCTCCGGGAATAGCCGCATCATCATCTTGCGATCTTCGAGCATATAAGACACTCCCGAAGGCGTGCGCAGATTGTCCTCGAGCACAAAATATTCGCCACTCGCATTGGCCGTATCGGCACGCACCAGATCCACGCCGGCGATGTGCGCATAAATATTGCCCGGCACATCGACGCCTATCATCTCCTTGCGGAACTGCGAATTGGCCAAAATCTGCTGCGCCGGAATCCGCCCGGCTTTGATGATTTCCTGATCGTGATACACATCGTGAATGAAGGCATTGAGCGCCTTGACACGCTGGCGCAAACCACCCTCAACACGCTGCCATTCCTTGGCCGAAATAATGCGCGGCACGATATCAAACGGGATTAGTCGTTCCTTGCCTTCGTCTTCACCATATACGGCGAAAGTAATCCCGACCCGATGAAAAGCCAAATCCGCCTCGGCACGTTTGCGCGCAATCACCTCAGGCGGCGTAGTCGCCATCCATTGCGCAAAATTCGCGTAGCTCTCGCGGACGCGACCTTGTGCATCGTTCATTTCGTCAAAGGCAGTGGGCATA
>JANYAW010000035.1 GCA_025361105.1 Rhodocyclaceae bacterium
GCCCGTCCAGCCAATATGCTCGCCAGATTGAGGATACCGGGTACTTTGATGACTTCACCCTTCATGCAGGCCTTGTAGCCTTCGGCTGCCACCACAGCGGCATCGCCTACCAGTATGCCAGGCAATTTCAATCCGGATGATGCGGTGGCGGTGCTGACCATATTGGTCGCGGTAATGCCCGGGCAGAGGGCCGAAACCGTGACACCAGTGCCCTTGAGTTCTTCGGCCAAAGATTCCGTCAGTGAAAGCACATAGGCCTTGGTCGCCGCATAAGTGGCGAGTGATGGAATCGGTTGAAACGCAGCAACCGAGGCCACATTCAAAACGCGACCGTAGCCTCGTGCGACCATGGGCGGCACAAAATGCGCCAACATTTTGGTCAGCGCCGAGATGTTCAAATCAATCAATTCCTGATGCCGACCGGCCGGCATTGTGATGAATTGCCCATGCTCGAGCACGCCCGCGCAATTGACCAAAACATCAATGGCCTGTTTATCGCGTTTCATTTTTGCCGCCAGCGCCTCGACACTGCCTGCCTGGGATAAGTCCGCCGGCGCGACACTGGCCTTGACACCGTGTTTGGTTGCAAGTTTTAGCGCCAATACCTTGAGCTTGTCAGCACTGCGCGCGACCAACACCAAATTGAATCCATCGCGGGCGAAGCACGTTGCCAGCTCCTCGCCAATGCCGGACGATGCGCCGGTGATTAGTGCCGTTTTATTTTTACCGAGTTTTGTCTTGGTCATGAAGGTCTCCAGCTTCTATATCGCCAGTTGGTGCTGATGACACGCCGTCGCTTAGCGAAAACGCTACTTCAGCAGCATCACCGACTGCACCGGCCAATGTGCCATTGGGTCGTCTTTGAAATTGCTTTTTACAAAGCGTTGCCAACGCCCCAGCGTGTAGCACACGAGCAAATCCGCCTGCGCAGCAAAGTCGTGGGTGGCGGGTAGCGCGCCTTGTACGGAGGCGTGTTTGAGGCATTGCTTGAGTGTCGCGCCAATCCGATCCAGTAACTGATTGATGCGCAATTGCAGGCGTGGATTTTCGTGCACCAAGGCATCGCCCACCAACACACGCGTCAGGCCGCGATTTTTTTGGGCGAAACGGAGCAGGGAACCGACGATGGCTTCGGCTTGTTTCAGACCGGTGGCTTCTTTGCCTTCGATTTGGCTGATGACCGAGAACATGCCGGTCTCGATAAATTCAATCAGGCCTTCGTACATTTGTGCTTTGCTGGCGAAGTGGCGATACAGCGCTGCCTCGGAAACATCGAGTTGTTTGGCCAGCAGCGCAGTAGTGACTTTGACGGCTTCGGGCCGCTCCAACATTTCGGCGATGGTGCGCAAAATTTGCAACTTTTTTTCGCCCGCTTTAGCGGCACGCACTTCGTTCATTCATTTCTCCCCGATGGCATAGTCTTCAGGTTGCGGCGGCCGGATTTCATTTTGATTTAATCAGCGTACCGACACCTTCTTCGGTCAGGATTTCCAGCAGCAATGCATGTTCGACGCGGCCATCAATGATGTGCACACCACGCACGCCGCTACGCGCGGCATCGAGCGCCGAACTGATTTTCGGCAGCATACCGCCGGAGAGCGTGCCATCGGCCACCATGTCATCGATTTGTTTCGGTGTGACACCGGTAAGTAAATTTCCCGCTTTGTCGAGCACACCCGGCGTGTTGGTCAGCATCACCAGCTTTTCTGCGCGCAAAACTTCGGCGATTTTTCCGGCCACCACGTCGGCATTGATGTTGTAAGTCTCGCCTTGTTCGCCGACACCGACCGGCGCGATCACCGGAATGAAATCGCCCGTATCGAGCAAGGTAATCAGTGCCGGGTCGATGGAGACGATATCGCCGACCTGGCCGAGGTCGATCAATTCGCCGGGTTTGCTGGCATCTTCCATCAGCAGTTTTTTGGCGCGAATGAAATTGCCGTCTTTGCCGGTCAAACCGACTGCCTTGCCGCCTTGTTGGTTAATCAAATTGACGATGTCTTTATTGACCTGACCGCCAAGCACCATTTCGACCACTTGCATGGTTTCGGCATCGGTGACGCGCATGCCCTGCACAAATTCACCGGTCTTGCCGACCCGCGCCAGCATCTGTTCAATTTGTGGGCCGCCGCCATGCACCACCACCACATTCATACCGACCAGTTTGAGCAATACCACATCACGCGCGAAGCATTGTTTGAGGTGCTCGTCGGTCATCGCATTACCGCCGTATTTGACGACGATAGTACGCCCGTGAAACCGCTTGATGTAGGGCAGCGCTTCGGCAAGCACGCTGGCTTTGGCGGCAGGGGAGAGTTTCTCTAACATGCGATTTGGGAATGTGGGGTATCGGGGAAAGGGCAAGCAATCACTTCGTTTATTGTAACGGCGAGACGGCCAAGTGCGCAGCGGCTGAATACGAAAATGCCGACGATTTCAGAATAAGATGCATGTTCAATGAACACTACCGAATTTCACGCCTCGCTAAAGCTCATCCGGCCACGACTGGTGCGCTTTGCGCGGCTGCAAATGCGCAACGACGCCGCTGCCGAAGATG
>JANYAW010000037.1 GCA_025361105.1 Rhodocyclaceae bacterium
TGCGCCCACTGCGCAACACCGAACGCGTCTTGAAGAACGCAGCTGTCGATCGCCTGCTCGAGAAAGAAAAGACGCTCGGCGCGAACCTCAAGTTCGAAGACATCTTCGGCGAAGTCGCGGGCGTGTACCCGAAGATCATGATCGAAGGTCAGATGGACGCCGGTGCCTGGTCGTGCGGCATGGTGGCCGGTTTGATTCACGACATCCCGTCGGTGAAGGTGCTGATAGATCGCATCATGGCCGAGGCGGACGAGATTATTCGCGGACGATTGGCGGGCTACGTGAGCGCTTGATTAAGTCTTACCCGCTATGCCAGTTGGTGCTGGCGTGCCCTGCATGGCGGGATGTCCGCTTCGCGGAGCGCCAACGCCGTCATCACTAACGCTTTCGGCAATAATGCCGCTTTCACTTGCAGGACGCTGAACTTGGACATTCCCGTTATTGACATCGGCACTTTTCCCGCCGATCCGGTCGCCGCAAATTCGCTGCAAGGCATCAAGCGCCAGCAAACCAATCCCAAGCGCTGGAACGAGCCGGTGTGGGGTGAATTTGTGTTGGCCTTGCGCGTCAGCGACGTTGAAATAATCGAGCAAAAGTTCGTCAGCGGAACCTTCGCCACCGATGCGGGCGGCACGGCCTATGGCATGCCGCATGGTGTGGTGATCGCCAAAGATGCGGCGCAAATTTCGACACTATTGCAAGCTGCGCAGCAGTACAAAGTACCGGTCACCGTGCGTGGCGGTGGCCTCACCACCGAAGGCGAATCGGTAGCCTTCGGCGGCGTGTTGCTGGACATGACGGGCATGAGTCGGGTGTTGAAAATCGATGCAGAAAATCTCAGCGTGCGAACCCAGGCCGGTATTTTTTGGCATAGCTTGGCCGAGGCTTTGCGGCGACAAAATCTGGATTATTTGTCCGCGCCTTTGAACATGACTTCATCCGTTGGTGGCACGCTCGGCGTGGGCGGGATTGATGTGAATTCGGCACGCCTGGGATGCAGTGCCGACCAGGCCATTGCACTGCAAGTAGTCACCCCAACCGGCGAAATTGTTGAGTGTTCCGACAGCGAGAATTCTGAACTTTTTCAGCGGGTGATTTTGGGTTACGGACAGTTCGGTGTCATCACCGAAGCGACGCTCAAAGTGCGCCCCTACACGCCTCTGGCAATGCACTATTTTTATTACACCTCGCTCAGTGAAGCGATAGCCGATTTGCAAATGCTGGATGCCAACGATGTGTCGGATTACAGCGGCATTTTGACCATGATGGACAAGGTGGTGAACCTGCTCGTCGCGTTTGATTCGGATCAACGTGAAACGGCGTTCAAAACTGATTGGCTGCACCGATTACGCGGCCATGGCGAATTCGGTATTGCGCTGAAAATGGCGCTGTACTACGCGGTGCATCCGTGGCGCTGGCGCGAAGCTTTGTTTTTACGCGAACGCAAGAACACGCTGTTCCCCGAATTTCGCCGCCCCGAACACATGCGAAACGGCAAGGTGGTTGATAGAACCGTGGTTTTCTCGCGCGCGGTGTGGAAGCATTGGGGTTCGCGCCAAATGGTGATTCCTGATCTCGCCACCTCGCCCGAAAAATTCATCGACACAGTGCAAAAAGCCAACCTCGTTTGCAAAAAATATTTTCCGCATTACACGCTGTATTGCGTCGGCATCAAACTGCGCGCCGACCATGCGCCGCATTACGAAATGTCCTGCATTCCACCCGATGCAGTGACCCATGCGTATGGCTGCGAGTTCGAGCCGATGATGGGCGATTTGAACGCCGATGCCATGTATTCGCGCGACACTTTGCAGTCATTCAAGAACGAGATTTACGATATCGGCGTGGCAGTCGGCGCGAGTTACTATCGCTTCGGCGGCATGATGAAAGGCTACATCCGCCGCGTATTTGGCGATGCCGTGGTGGACAAACATTTGGCGATGAAACGCAAGGCTGATCCGAACATGATTTTGAATCGTGATGTGATTTTTTGATGAACGCGAAACGGAATTATTCGGCGTGTAGTGGATGCAGTTTGTGTCTCCTGTCATGCCCCGTGTGGCGCAGCACGCACGACATTCGGCTGACACCGCATGGTCGCGCCAAGGCCATGCAACATGGTGCGAGCGCGAATGATTTGCGGGAATCAGTCGAGAGCTGCACGCTATGTGGTGCCTGTGAGCCAGCCTGCCCTGAGAATATTGATTTGCTGGGCATGGTAAGCGGACTGCGAGCTTCCTCCCCTCTATTCAAGCGGAGGGTCGAGGTGGGGATGGACGGCGTGCTACCAGCACCAACTGACGAAATCAGCACGCCGACTATCTTGCTCATTGACCACGCTTTGGCCGAAAATCCTGCACTACTGGAATCCATCATCCAGCATTTTGGCGGCAGTCTCGCGATCGGTGTCGCACGCGATTCCGGTTTCGATATTTCTCATGACTTATGTGACGGGATAGCGATTGATGAAGAGCGACTCGCGAATTTCTTGAGCCCGTTGAAGACCACGCTGCGCGTCATCGTCGCCGATGGTCATCTGCAACACGCCTTGAAAACCTGGCTGCCCGGCGTGACCGTGGTCAGTCTTGGTGAGGCGCTCAGCACCTTGCCGCAAGTGCGACAGCAACTGCGTGACAGCGACTTCTACGTCATCGAATCGGTCGCCTTCCATCGCGATCACGCACGCTTGATTTCGCACTACGACAATTTACGCTTGACTATCGGCTGCACGATGAATCTAGATTTGCAGCGCATGGCCATTCCTACGACGGCAAGCGCACGACATAGCGGGAAAGTAAATGTAGACGATCAGGTTCGGTGGATACTTGAAGGACGACAACCAAGCCGCATTGTGGTGGAAGATGTCGCCGACATTGCGGCGTTTGGCCGCGTCACCGATACACCAGTGGTACATTTAGCCAACTTGATTTAATGACGGCGGCGGAACAGGGGTTTCGCAAAGCACTGCTTTGCGCCTGTGAAGCGACTAGGCAGTACTATGCCGAGGCTCCACACCAGCACCAACTCATGAAAAAAGCAAAACACTATGCGTAATGTAGATGTCATCATCGTCGGTGCCAGCCTCGCTGCCGCTGCTGCCGCCAAGCGACTCACCGACGCTGGTCTGGAAACCATCATTCTTGAGCGCAAGGAATTGCCGCGTCACAAAATTTGCAGCGGAATTTTGTCACCGCGTGGGCATCGATTTTTGCTGGAAAATTTTGGTCCCTTGCCACGCGAAGTGCTGCACGATCCAACCTGGTGCCGTGGTGTGACTTTCCATTTTCCGTCCATGGTGTCTATGAGTCTGGATTTCTTTGGCGGCTCGACACCGCACCTGCATCGCAAATATTCCGACTACTGGGCGATACAACGCAGCGGTGCCGAGGTGCATGACCAAACTTCCTTCGTTGGCTTGAGCGAGGAAAACGATCACATCATCGTCAACGCCAGACAACACGGCGAAGATATTCAATACCGCGCCCGTCACGTCATCGGTGCCGACGGCCCCAGCTCGCCGGTGATACGCGCCATCTATCCCGACTACCCGGAACAAATTCCGTGGTTTTTTGTCGGGCAGAAATTTCACGGCATCATTGATTGTCCGCTCGACCACGAATACTTTCATTTCTTCTTCAATCCAAATCTTGGTCACTACACATGGAGCCATGCCCGTGACGGCCAGCAGATTGTCGGTGTCGGTTTCAAAAGTGGCGATAACTTCGATGCGAAACACAAAAACGTGGTGCGCTATCTGGAAGAAAAGCATGGCGTGAAACTCGATCCACATACCAGTCACGAAGGCTGCGCCGAGAACTTCGGCCCTTCGCTCATCAACCGTTATGTGTTCGGCAAAGGCAATGTGCTCATCACCGGCCAAGCCGCAGGATTCCTCAACATCATCGCCGAAGGCATGAGCTGCGCGCTGCATTCCGGCGCAATTTCCGGCGAAGCGATTGTGGAGGCGCGGCTACGCAATCGCCCGGTGCAAGAGGTTTATCGCAAAATGATTGCGTCGGAAGTGCGTCGCACCACCGACCAATGGAATCCGCTTAAAGTTGCTTTTGGCATGCCGCATGAAGCTGATTTTCGCGCCGCGCTAATGAAGCTTTCGTGGGCCGAACGACGTTTGGTGGTGCAAGATATCTGGAAATTTATCGTGCTCTACAAAGAATTCAAATGGGGTCGCCAAATTGTGCAAAGCGCACTTGGTCGCCTCAGTAACGGGAGCTATACCCAACAACGTTGGATATAGCCTCCGGGCATGTCTCAGTAGGTAAAGCCGTTCGGTCGGCGCGGCACGAGGCGAACTAGTACCGGCTGCTCGGCAATTCGGTCTGCAACAAAAAACACCGCACCGCCGGCCTCGAAACCGTCCAGCATGCCTACCGTGGCGACACCAAAGCTTGTGGTTGCTGCCGGTATCTGGATATCTTCATTACCCTGGTGCGAGATGCGAATTTCCCTGGCCGCCTTGTCGACGCTAACCACCGTTCCGCGTGTCATCACTATCATGGTTCCGCGAAATTCACAGCCCGGAAGTTCGCGCGTCGAACTATTCGCCTGTGCCGTGCTCGACGCCAATAAGAGCAAGCCCACAACATAGCTAACTAGCCTTGGGTTCATGTTGATCTCCGTTATTTCTCGTTAATACACCGCCTAGCATGCGCCTTTTTTCGCGACTTTTCCAGCGATGACAAGCAATCTCATAAATGCCATTCAGGTTGGCTCCTCCCCCTTCAAGGGGGAGGGAGAGGTTGCTCATGCCATTCAGGTTTACTCCTCCTCGTGAAGGGGCGGGAGAAGCTATTTATGCCGTTCGGGTTTACTCCTCCCCCTTCAAGGGGGAGGCTGGGAGGGGGATGGGGAAGATTTT
>JANYAW010000058.1 GCA_025361105.1 Rhodocyclaceae bacterium
TCATCGGCAGGTAGCGTGATTTCAAAGCCGTCTTCGCCGGTGTAGCCGGTGCGCGCGACCAGCCAATTTTTTCTGTCCGCCAACAGCGCGCCCTGAAATACGCCCAGCGATTCGGTGTTTGCACGGGTGTCTGGGAAGGCTGTCCAGAATCGCTCGCGCGCATTCGGGCCTTGCACTGCAATCATCGCCAAATCGCGGCGCACATTCAGCGTGCAATCGAAACCGCCAAGCTGCGTGTGCATCCACGCAATGTCCTTTTCCGCCGTGCCGGCATTGACCACGATGCGGAAATGTTCAGCCGAAAAATAATAGGCAATGAGGTCGTCGATCACGCCAGCTTCATCGTTCAGCATGCAGGAGTAGAGCGCCTTGCCCGGCGTGGTGAGCTTCGCCACATCGTTGGCCAGCAGATGGCGCAGCCAGCGTGTGGCGTCGGCTCCGGTCAGGTCAAGTGCGCACATGTGCGAGACGTCGAACATGCCAGCGTCTTTGCGCACCGCGTGGTGTTCGTCGATTTGCGAGCCGTAATTGATGGGCATCTCCCAACCGGCAAAGTCGACCATCTTGCCGTGACAAGCAACGTGACTCTCAAATAAGGCGGTGCGTTGGGGGGCAGCAGCAGCGTTCGGATGACTCATGAGATACCTCGGTTCGATTGAGGAGAACGAAAAGCATAGCAGCATGCCCTTGCATCCCCATCTGTCCTTGGCACCTGAGAGATTTACTCCGTCGGTGGATGGCTGCCAACCAGGAAACTTGGCCCATCGCTCTCCAGATATTTGCTGCGTCGTCGGTCCTTTTGCCTGAGCGGTTCCCGGGGGGTTGCGCCTTCGGCGGTGACGATCGGAAATGTCACGCTCTCCCGACGACCAAGTGGCATTATCGCGGTTGATGCGAACCCTTGCAAGCGCTCCGCAAGCACGACTCGCCAGTTGGTGCTGGCGACACGCCGTCAAGCGCCTAGCGCATCATCCCATCACGAATCAACCCCACTGCAACCCCTTCAATAGTCAGCGTTTCGTTTCGCGTGTTGACCAAGATCGGTTTGAAGTCTTTGTTCTCGGCAATGAGTTCAACCATCGTCCCGCGTCGCTTGAAGCGCTTGACGGTAACTTCGTCGCCGATACGAGCGACTACGATTTGGCCGTTGGTGGCTTCCGACGTGCTATGGATGGCGAGCACATCGCCATCGAGAATGCCTGCTTCTATCATCGACAGACCACGCACACGAAGCAAAAAATCTGCGCGGGGAGAAAATAGCGCCGGGTCGATACGCATGGTGTCGAGTCGATTCTCAACCGCCAAAATCGGGCTACCCGCAGCCACTGTGCCGATCAGCGGCAGACCGAGCTGTTCGACCAATCGGATGCCGCGCGCCGAGCCGGATTCGAGTGTGATTGCGCCTTTGCGTGCCAAAGCGCGCAAGTGATCTTCGGCGGCATTGGCCGAGGCAAAACCAAACGCGCTAGCGATTTCCGCACGCGTCGGCGGCACGCTAAAAACTTCAAGGCTATTGCGAATAAAGGCGAGAATTTCGCTTTGGCGCGGCGTGAGATTGGTAGCGGTTGAGGATTTCATGGGCGGCTCCTTTTGACTGTTGTTATATACAGTACACTAAAGTACTGCCGGATGCCAGAAATTTCTTGCTAATTTTGTGTGACTACCTAGCGCTAACATGGCTGAAAACCTTGAGACGAGAACAATCATTGAGTAACGCGAACGATCAACTGACAGATATTTCAGCGCGCACTTTGCAGCACTACGAGCAAAGTGCTGCGTGTTTTCGTGAGGGCACGTGGCATCACGACGTGAGCCAAAACATCGACGCCTTGTTGCGTCATATCACGATGCCAGCGCCGTGTCGGATACTGGATTTCGGTTGCGGGCCGGGGCGAGATTTGTGTACGCTGGTGGCGCACGGCCATCATCCCATCGGGCTGGACGGCGCGCAGCAATTTGTGGAAATGGCAGCGATTGCGAGCGGCTGCGAAGTATGGCAACAGGATTTTCTCGATCTCAAATTACCTGATAAATATTTCGATGGTGTGTTCGCCAATGCATCGCTGTTTCACATTCCCAGCGGCGAACTACCGCGAGTGTTACAACAGCTACACGCGACGCTAAAACGCGGTGGCGTATTGTTCAGCTCAAATCCGCGTGGAGACAACCAAGAAGGCTGGCGCGATGGTCGCTATGGCGCGTTTCATGACCTTGATGCATGGCGCGAATTTTTGACAGCGGCTGACTTTGTCGAGCTCGAACACTATTTTCGTCCAGCAGGATTGCCACGCGAACAACAGCCGTGGTTAGCCAGCGTGTGGCGAAAAATTTGATCGATTGTTTTTTGTTGCCGAGCGTGGATTAGCATTCACGCTCGGTTTCTAGCTGAGTAAAAAATCAT
>JANYAW010000062.1 GCA_025361105.1 Rhodocyclaceae bacterium
AGGCCACCTTCGGGTGGCCTTTTTACTTCTTACCGTGGGCGACAAGGCCTGACCCTGCCGCAATCTATATAAAAACTAATCGCAGGTACTTTCAAACAATTCAAGCTCGTCGTATCCTCTTATGTAAGTGGCTCTCAGCGCAACCCCGCTGAGGCTCGAACTTTCCGGAGATACCCGCATGTCAGCTATTTCACCTGCGCAAGCTAACGTCAATGTGCCGCCGCCCGATGCCGATCCACTTGAAACACGCGAATGGTTGGAATCGCTAGAGGCGGTGATTCAACAAGAAGGCCCCGAGCGCGCGCATTTTTTGCTCGAACAATTGATTGCCTTGGGACATCAGGCGGGCATCAATATTCCGTATAGCGCCAACACTGAATATATCAACACCATTCCATCTGACCAGCAAGCCATTGCGCCGGGCGATTACCAGATGGAGCACACCATCCGTGCATATGCGCGCTGGAACGCGCTGGCGATGGTCCTGCGCGCGAACCGTGATGATTCCGGGCTGGGTGGTCACATCGCCAGCTACGCCTCCGCTGCGACTTTGTATGACGTTGGCTTCAATCATTTCTGGCACGCCCCGACGGACACGCATGGCGGCGATTTGGTGCTATCACAAGGGCATTCGGCGACCGGCGTTTATGCACGTGCTTACATGCTCGGCAGATTGACCGAAACGCAGCTCGATAATTTCCGTCGTGAAGTTGATGGTCAGGGTTTGTCGTCCTATCCGCACCCGTGGCTGATGCCTGAGTTCTGGCAGTTCCCCACCGTGTCGATGGGTTTGGGACCGATACAAGCGATCTACCATGCGCGCTTTATGAAGTACATGGATGCGCGCGGATTGGCGTCGGCTGCCAATCGCAAAGTCTGGGCATTCATGGGTGACGGCGAAATGGACGAGCCTGAATCCATGGGTGCGATAGGCATGGCCGGACGTGAACGTTTGGACAATTTAATTTTCGTTATCAATTGCAATTTGCAGCGACTTGATGGACCGGTGCGCGGCAACGGGAAAATTATTCAGGAATTGGAATCTGATTTTCGTGGTGCGGGCTGGAACGTTATCAAAGTGGTGTGGGGAAGTTATTGGGATCCGCTCTTGGCGCAAGATAAAACCGGTATTTTGCGCCAGCGCATGATGGAACTGGTCGATGGCGAATATCAAACTATGAAGGCCAAAGATGGTGCTTATGTGCGTGAGCATTTCTTCGGCAAATATCCGGCGTTGGCGAAGATGGTCGCGCACTGGTCGGACGACGACATCTGGCGTTTGAATCGCGGCGGGCACGACCCGCACAAGGTCTATGCCGCTTACGCTGCAGCGGTGGCGCATACGGGGCAGCCAACAGTGATTTTGGCCAAGACCATCAAAGGCTACGGCATGGGCGAAGCGGGCGAGGCGAAGAACATTACCCACCAGCAAAAGAAAATGGATGTCGATTCACTCAAGGGATTTCGCGATCGTTTCAAGCTGCCAATTAACGATGCCGATATTGAATCTTTGCCGTATCTGAAATTCGCCGAAGGTAGCAAGGAACTCAACTACATGCGCGAACGTCGCCAAGCACTCGGCGGCTATTTGCCGGCACGGCGACGCAAAGCCGAGGCGCTGGTTGTACCGGAGTTAAGAGCCTTCGATGCACTGCTCAAAGCGGGCGGAGAAGGTCGCGAATTTTCAACCACGATGTCGTTTGTGCGCGCATTGAATGTGATGCTCAAGGACAAGATTATTGGTCGGCGCGTGGTGCCAATCGTGGTCGACGAATCGCGCACTTTTGGCATGGAAGGTTTGTTCCGCCAAATCGGGATTTGGAATCAGGACGGTCAAAAATATGTGCCGCAAGATGCCGATCAAATGATGTTTTACAAAGAAACCAAAGACGGCCAAATTCTCCAGGAAGGCATCAATGAAGCCGGTGCAATGGCCGATTGGATCGCGGCGGCAACGGCGTATTCAACGCATGGCGTGCAGATGATTCCAGTCTATGTGTGTTATTCAATGTTCGGCATGCAGCGCACCATGGATTTGGTTTGGGCGGCTGGAGATCAACGTTCACGTGGTTTCCTAATTGGTGGCACGGCGGGGCGCACGACCTTGAATGGTGAGGGTTTACAACACGAAGATGGCCATTCGCACATTTTGTCCGGCACGGTTCCCAATTGCATTTCCTACGATCCGACCTTCGCTTACGAAGTTGCAGTGATTGTGCAAGATGGTTTGCGCCGTATGGTTGCCGAGCAGCAAGATGTGTTTTATTACCTCACGGTAATGAACGAAAATTACGAGCATCCCGAGTTGCCGGCGGGCAGCGAAGCAAATATTTTGAAGGGCATGTATCAGTTCAAAAAGGGCGCGGCGAGTAACGGCGCGCGGGTGCAATTGCTCGGCAGCGGCACGATATTTCGTGAAGCGGTGGCGGCAGCGAAATTGCTGCAAGCTGACTGGGGCGTGGAAGCCGATTTGTGGTCCTGCCCGAGCTTTAACGAACTCGCGCGTGATGGCGCGGATTGCGAGCGCTGGAATTTGCTCCACCCTAGCGACAAGCCACGCGTTTCGCATGTCACCGAATGTTTGAACGACACGCGCGGCCCGGTGATTGTCGCTACCGATTACATTCGAATGTTTGGCGAGCAAATCCGCTCCTTGGTGCCAAGCGGGAGAAGTTTCACCGTGCTGGGCACCGATGGTTTTGGCCGCTCGGACACGCGAGAAAAATTGCGATATTTCTTTGAGGTCGATCGCCATTGGATTACCTTGACCGCGCTCACCGCGCTGGCCAATGACGGGCAATTCGATAAATCGAAATTACCCGAAGCGATCAAAAAATACGGTCTCGATACCGACAAACCTAACCCGATTTCATGCTGAGGGCATCATGGCGAATTTAGTAGAAGTCAAGGTTCCTGACATCGGCGATTTCACAGACATACCGGTGATTGAGGTTTTGGTCGCCGTCGGCGATGTCATAAAAGTCGATGATTCCTTGGTCACTCTCGAATCCGACAAGGCGACGATGGATGTGCCGTCTTCGTCCGCTGGCGTGGTGACGGAACTGCGAATGAAAGTCGGTGATTTGGTGTCACAGGGCAGCGTGGTGGCGGTGGTTGATATGGCTGTGGTTAGTGCGCCAGTTGGCGCTGGCGACACGCCGTCGCAAATCGAACCACCACCAACACCGAAAGCCCCAGCCGCTCCAGCAGCATCGCCAACACTAGCCGCGCCACCTCCCGCGCAAACGCCGGTGAGCCGTAGCGCGATGGCGATGAACGAAGGTTTGGTTCCTGCGCCCACTGAACTCCACGGCGCACCACCACGTATTCACATGCCATCTCCGGGTGAGCTGGCTGCGGAAGTTTTGGGTGGCAGCATGAGCCATGCCAGTCCGTCGGTGCGGCGCTTTGCGCGCGAGTTGGGTGTTGATGTGGCACAGGTCAAAGGCAGCGGCCCGAAAAATCGTATCTTGCAAGAGGACGTGCAGGCGTTTGTCAAAGGTGTGATGAGCGGCAGCGTTTCTAACGGCGTGTCACCAGCACCAACTGGCGTATCGGCGAGTACAGCGTCGGGCGGTGAGTTGAATTTATTGCCGTGGCCAAAAGTTGACTTCACAAAATTCGGTGCGGTCGAAGCCAAACCGCTTTCGCGCATCAAAAAAATTTCCGGCGCAAATTTGCATCGCAACTGGGTAATGATTCCGCATGTCACTCAATTTGACGAAGCGGACATCAGCGACTTGGAGGCTTTCCGCCAAGCGATGAACAAGGAAAATGAAAAGTCGGGAATGAAGCTGACGATGCTCGCATTTCTGATTAAAGCCAGCGTCGCTGCGCTAAAAAAATTCCCCGATTTCAACGCCTCGCTTGATGGCGAAAATTTGATTTACAAACAATATTTCAACATCGGATTTGCTGCCGACACACCTAATGGTCTGGTCGTGCCGGTGATCAAAAACGCCGACCAAAAAGGTGTCGGCGCGATTGCGACCGAAATGGGCGAACTAGCCAAAAAAGCCCGCGATGGCAAATTAGGCCCGGCTGAAATGAGCGGCGGATGCTTCTCGATTTCGAGTCTCGGCGGCATTGGCGGTACGGCCTTCACACCTATCATCAACGCGCCGGAAGTAGCGATTCTCGGCGTGTCGAAAACACAAACCAAAGCCGTGTGGGATGGCAAGCAATTTGTTCCACGACAAATGCTGCCGATGTCTTTGTCCTACGATCATCGAGTGATTGATGGCGCATCTGCTGCGCGCTTCACCAGTTATCTCGGCGCGCTGCTCACCGACATGCGGCGGGTGATGCTATGAGCGCGGCGGTCGCAGCGTTGGTGGAAGTTAAGGTTCCGGATATCGGTGATTTCAAAGACATCCCGGTGATAGAAGTGTTGGTAAAGGTTGGCGATACGATCAAGCTGGACGAATCCTTGGTGACGCTCGAATCCGACAAGGCCACCATGGACGTGCCTTCAAGCCTCGCGGGGGTGGTGAAGGAAGTACGACTCAAAGTCGGCGACAAGGTTTCCGAAGGCACGCTGGTGGCGATGGTTGAGCCTGTTGCTGTCTTATCAGTTGGCGCTGGTAACACGCCGCTGTTGGCCGCTGCCGTCGCATCGCCCGCCCCAATGCAAGCCTCGCAGGCGATTTTGCCCTTGACGGCGACAGCGCAGTCGGCGGGCAGTTTTACTGGCAAGGCCGACATCGAATGCGAAATGCTCGTCCTCGGCGCTGGCCCAGGCGGTTACGCAGGCGCTTTCCGAGCAGCGGATTTGGGATTAAAGACGGTCATCGTCGAGCGTTACGCCACACTCGGTGGAGTTTGTTTGAATGTCGGTTGCATACCATCCAAAGCATTGTTGCATGTCGCGGCGGTGATGGATGAGGCGCAAGAGATGGTGACCTCTGGCGTGCGTTTTGCGCCACCGACAGTTGACCTTGACGTATTACGAACGCATAAATCCAAAGTCGTGGGCAAGCTCACATCCGGTCTCACCGGCATGGCCAAAGGTCGTAAAGTTGAAGTGGTGCGCGGCTACGGACATTTCCTTGACGCGTATCATCTTGAAGTCGAAATGACGGCGGGGAGTGCGCAGGAAAAGACCGGCGAAAAAAAAGTGATTCGTTTCACGCAATGCATCATTGCCGCAGGCAGCGCCGCCGTTCACTTGCCGTTCATTCCGAAAGACCCGCGTATTGTCGACTCGACTGGCGCTTTGGAATTACGCTTTCTGCCGAAAAAAATGCTGGTCATCGGTGGCGGAATTATTGGCCTTGAAATGGCGACGGTTTATTCGTCGCTCGGTGCACGAATCGATGTGGTTGAAATGCTCGACGGATTGATGCAAGGACCGGATCGCGATTTGGTCAAAGTGTGGGAAAAGCAAAATACGGCGCGCTTTGACAAAGTAATGTTGAAAACAAAAACCGTGGCGGTAGAAGCGAAGGATGACGGTTTGTGGGTCAAGTTTGACGGCGAGAAAGCACCGGCAGAATTGCAACGTTACGACATGATTTTGCAATCCGCCGGCCGCGCGCCGAACGGTTTCAAAATTGATGCAGCCAAAGCTGGTGTGGTAGTGAGTGAGCGCGGATTCATTCCCGTCGACCATCAACAGCGCACCAGCGTGCCGCATATTTTTGCGATTGGCGATATTGTCGGGCAACCTATGCTGGCGCATAAATCTGTACACGAAGCACACGTGGCGGCGGAAGTTGCAGCAGGGCAGAAATCGTATTTTGACGCGAGTGTGATTCCTGGCGTGGCCTACACCAATCCTGAAGTGGCCTGGGTCGGTATCGGTGAAGACGAGGCGAAAAAATCTGGCCGAAAAATTACCGTCGCAAAATTCCCTTGGGCTGCATCCGGGCGCGCGATTGCCAATGGTGCGGAATACGGCTTCACCAAACTGGTGTTCGATGAGGAGACGCATCGCATCATCGGTGGCAGTATGGTCGGACCCAATGCTGGCGACATGATCGGCGAAGTCGCCTTGGCGATAGAAATGGGTGCGGATGCCATCGACATCGGCAAAACCATCCATCCGCATCCGACGCTGGGCGAATCCATCGGCATGGCAGCGGAACTCGCTCATGGTAGCTGTACAGACCTGCCGCCACAGCGAAAAGCCCGCGCGTAGTGATCACAAACCATTAAGATTGCACGGCAATGCTCAAGAAATTCGTCGACAAATTGCAAGGCAAGAAAAGTCGCCATCCGCTCGGCTCAAAGGAAAACGTCGATGCGCTGATGGCGTCCTTGTCGACCGGCGATCCCGCGCATTTGTTGATCGATGTCGACGAATGGTTGTCCGGCATGGAAACCCATATCACCAAGGTAGGCGCGCTGGGCGCAATTGCCGCCTGCCTGCAACTAGATTTGATTTCGCGACCGGCGGCCAATCAATTCCTTGAGAATTTCCTTACGCCGCAGCGTCGTGAATATCAGTCAGAAACAACGTGGCTGGCTCTGGACACCCACGCCATGCATTTGCAAAATGCCTGCCGCATTTGTTTGACCAGCCCGCCAGCCAAAGATGAAACGCCGAGTGACCGCAACAAGCGGGTGCGACTGTTGGCCGTTGGGCTGCGCTCCTGGTCCTTGCGCAAGAAACTGCTACGCTTTCGCTATCGTTCACCCGACGGCGCTTTTTGGCACGACGGGCATGAATTGTTGCGCTTGGTTAGCGCCAAATTGCACCACGAACGTTGTCTGATTTTGCGCGAAGATTCTGACACTACGCCATTGCATGAATATTTGGTCGGCTTGTATTTTGAATTTGTACCGGTAGGAAATTTGCGCCCGGATCAGCTTGAGGTGATCGATCGGTTCATTCGCAGCCAAATGCTCGAATTCACCACCCAAGCCAACGCATCGACCAATCATCACATTGATCTAGCGGCAGCAATCGGCCCGCAGCGCCATGTTGAATCCGCTGTGCAAGGCGGTTCGGGGATGCGCTATTGCACGACCGTTCGGCTACGCTCCGAGGCCATGCAACAAGCGACAACGATCAAGAAAACGCGGCAACAGGCCGAATGGTTAGCGGGGCTGCCCATCGACGCTGCCGACGTGACCTCGGCATTGCTGCTACTTGCCATGTACTGGGCACCAACACCGCCACAACGTGAGCACGCGCGATCGCACGACGGCTCCTCGTTGCACGTGATGTTTGGTTATAACTTGGCACGACGTATGGTCGCGTGCTCGCACTTTGCGCGCGAAGGAATTTCGCTCGAATACGAGAGCGCCAATTTCAATAGTATTTTTGAGGAGCAACGCTTCGGCGGGCAGGTCAACGGACATGAAGTGCCGGTAACGGAGCTAGAGCAACCCACCGAGCCAGTTGATCCACTGGATACTTTGCGACGCCTTGAGTTGGCCGGCGACAAAGCGCAAATGGAGACTTGGCGACAGATCGACGAGAGCGCGCGAGGCGTTGGTGCGTCGCCACCAAGATTGCTGGTGCGTCATCGTGTTGGCGGCTTGATCGCGTTTCGCGATGAAGAAGAACTCGATTGGCGATTGGCCATAATCCGGCGCATTGGTCGCGCGACGGTCGATGGGCGTGCTGGTCGTCCGAGTATTGGCCTGGAAACCTTGCCATGGCCGTCGCTGTGTGCACTGGCGCGACAAACTGATCGCGGATTTGGCACTGGTGAGGGAAACATCTGGGGCGATGCGGTTTTGATGGCCTATGACAAAACGCAAATCATGTTGCCCGCCGATAGCTTTGTGAGCGGGCGCGAACTTGATGTTCGTAGCCATGAAGGCTTGTGGCGCATCCGTATGTCAGCACTCATCGAGAGCGGCGCAGATTTTGATCTGATCGAATTTCAACGTATTTCGTGAGAGTACCGAACCAATGACGCAAGACGAACTCAAACAATCAGTAGCCCGTGCTGCCTGCGAATATGTTGCCGCGCATTTGCCACGGAGCGCGATTCTCGGCGTCGGCACTGGCTCCACGGCGAATTTTTTTATTGATGCGGTGGCACAAATCAAACAACGTATCGGCGGCGCAGTTGCCAGCTCGGAAGCCACACGGGCACGACTTGAAGCACATGGAATTCCTGTGTTGGATCTCAATGCCGTGATAGACGAAGGTCGCGAAATGCCGATCTATGTGGATGGTGCCGACGAAATTGACGCCAATCTGGCGATGATTAAAGGTGGCGGCGCGGCACTAACGCGCGAGAAAATTGTCGCGGCGGTGGCGGGCAAGTTTATCTGTGTCTGCGACGAATCAAAACTGGTCACACGTTTAGGTAAATTTCCCTTGCCAGTCGAAGTGATTCCCATGGCGCGTGCGCAAGTTGCTCGCGCACTCGTGGCGCTCGGTGGCGAGCCGCGTCTGCGCGCCGGGGTGATCACCGACAATGGCAATATCATTTTGGACGTTCACGATTTGGCAATTCGCGATGCAATTTTGCTTGAAGCGCGTATCAATCAAATCACCGGCGTGGTCACCAATGGACTGTTCGCTGCGCGCGGAGCCGACGTGCTGCTATTGGCCACACCGAACGGCGTGAAAACTTTGAAGGCGGCGAGCTAAGCCTATCTACGCGCTGAAACAAAACCGTAATCTGTCCGGCTTATAGTTCGGCAACATAAATGGAGCTTGCCATGACAGAACATACGGTCAAAAAATTCGACGCAGAACTTGAAGACATTCGCAGCCGCGTGCTGGCGATGGGCGGTTTGGTCGAGCAACAAATTACTAGCGCCATGACCGGCCTCGCCGATGGCGATTTGCAGGCGCTCGACGCGGTGATCAAAAATGATGAACGGGTCAATCGACACGAAGTCGAACTCGACGAAGCATGCGCCCACATCATCGCCAAACGTCAGCCCACGGCAATAGATTTGCGCATGGTGATGATGGTGATTAAGACAATTACCGACCTTGAACGAATTGGCGACGAAGCCAAGAAAATTGCCAAACGCGGTCGCGCAATGCATCGCGACGCGACTGGGCAAACTTCTGCAAAAGGCAGCCTCGGCGTGATTCCGCGGATTGACCTGATGCCGATGGTCACTGTCGCTGTTGCGATGTTGCGGATGGCTCTGGATGCTTTTGCGCGTGTTGATGTCAGCACATCGGCACAAGTCGCGCGCCAAGATCAAGAAGTCGATGCGGGCTTCAAGGCAGCGATGCGCCAATTGATTACTTACATGATGGAAGACCCTCGCACGATTTCAAGCTCGCTCGAACTTATCTTTATCGCCAAAGCCATTGAGCGTATCGGCGACCATGCCAAAAACATTTCGGAATACGTGGTGTATATGGCCAAGGGACGTGACGTGCGACATATCGGCATCGCCGAAATGGAAAAGGAAATCGCACAGAATTAAGCGACGGTGAAACTTGCCAGTTGGTGCTGGTGAGGGACTGGCCCGTTCACCGGCCATACGCCGTCGTGCACGCCGAGCTCACCCCAAAAAGCTGCGCCCAAATTTCCAAAAGAGTGCTGCAATCAAACCTGATGCAGGGATCGTCAATATCCACGCGATCACGAGGTTGAGCGTGATGCCCCAGCGCACTGCCTTCACATCCTGAGCCGCGCCCACGCCAACAATCGCGCCGGTAATGGTGTGCGTGGTAGATACCGGAATCCCGCCCAGCGTGGCGAGGCCGAGACTGATTGCGCCGCCCATGGAGGCGCACGAGCCGCTCACCGAAGTCAGCTTGGTAATTTTGGTGCCCATGGTTTTGACAATGCGCCAACCGCCTAAATATGTGCCCCAGGCAATCGCGAAATAGCAGGAATAAATTACCCAGTTAGGTAGCGTTGCCACATCGGCGGTGGCGGCCCCGGCGCTAATCAACAGCAGCCAAATAATACCAATGGTTTTTTGTGCGTCGTTGCCGCCGTGACCCAGGCTATAGGCGGCCGCCGCAACCAATTGCGCGTGCTGGAACCAACGCCCGGCCTGATGTGGCGATTGCTTACGAAACACCCACGCGACCAACACCATGAGCATCCCGCCGAGCAGAAATCCGACCAGCGGAGAGATGATGATGAAGATCAAAATCTTGCCAAAACCACTCCACACTATCGGCGCGATGCCACCCGCTTTGGCCACGGTCGCGCCGACCAAGCCACCAATCAGCGCATGCGATGACGACGAGGGAATGCCATAAAACCAAGTGACGATGTTCCACGCCAAGGCGCCGCACAGCGCGCCAAAAATTACATAGTGATCGACAAAAGCCGGATCGACCGTACCTTTGCCGATGGTCGCGGCGACTTTGAGTTGGAATACCCACAGTGCGGCGAAATTAAAAAACGACGCGAACAGCACTGCTTGTTTGGGGGTCAGCGCGCCGGTGGCGACGATGGTCGAAATTGAATTCGCGCCATCGTGAAAACCATTCATGAAATCGAACGCCAGTGCAATCAAAATCAGTAGCGCGAGAACCCAAACGCTGATTGTTAAACCTTCCATCGCGCGGTTCCTTTAGGAATTGTCGATCAGAATTTCTTCTATCGTCTTGGCCGCTTCTTCGCAGTGATCAATCACCGCTTCCTGCAGCACATAAAATTCCTTGAGTTTCATCGCCGCCCACACGTCACCACCATCGCGGAACAATTTGGTGATCGCTTTCTTCAAAACCTTATCGGCTTTGGTTTCAATCTGGTCGATGGCTTTGCACAAATCGATGGTTTCCTGACTACGCGTTTTGTCCGCCAACGCAATCACCGCACGGTTCAATCGCATGCAGGCATCTGCACCGAGCGAAGCCATTTCGCGCGCCTCGGAAGTCGAATCGGTAATGTTGTACATGCCCACCGCATTAGCTACATCTTGCAAAGTATCCAGCACTTCATCGAGATCCAGCGTCAGCGTGTGTATCTGATCACGGTTAATCGGCGTGGTAAATGATTTATGCAACAAGGTAATCATGTCGGCTTTAATCTTGTCGGCACTTTGCTCGTTGAGGTTGACTTCTTTAACCAGCGTATCGACTTCTTCGCTATTGCCGCCCAGCGCGTTCACCAGCCGCAACGTGGCGTTAGCACCCGCGACGACACGATCTGAGTGCGCAGCAAGCAAATCATAAAACTCGCGACGTTGTGGCATTAGGTTGCTAAACACAGGACTCTCCCGATTTTGTTTTTTTGTCTTTGGTACTGGTGATACGCTGTTAGATTCTTATCAGGTTGACGGCGGAACGTAACCTTGCGCTTGATCCGCACCACCACCAAAAAAATGCTTGGTGACTTGTTCCAATAAATATTTGCGATGCGCCGGATCCGCCAGGCTCAAACGATTTTCGTTAATCAGCATGGTTTGCTGTTTGATCCACAGCGCCCAGGCTTCTTTAGACACGTTTTCATACAACCGCTTGCCCATTTCACCGGGCATAGGCGGGAAGTCCAGGCCTTCGGCTTCGACGCCGAGCTTGATGCATTTGACCATCCTTGACATAAGATTTCCTTGCTGCAAAAGTTAATTGAGATTCTAGCCCGTGCAAGTGTCAAAGCTCTTGCACAAACACCTTCGAGCGCCGCTGGTAGTTATAAAGTTCACGCCGCTTGGCGGGTAGTTGATCGATGGTGGCTTCGGTAAAGCCGCGTTCGATGAACCAATGCGCGGTGCGCGTGGTGAGCACGAACAAGAGTTTGATTTTTTTCTTTCTGGCTTTAACCTCGATGTAGCGACGCAATTGATCACCATAGCCGCTACGCCGGAAATCCGGCATCACCGCAAGGCAGGCCAGCTCGGCCGCATGCTCACGCCCAAACGGATACAGCGCTGCGCAACCGACCACAATACCGTCATGCTCCAGCACCGAAAAACGCGTGATTTCCATTTCCAATTTTTCACGATTACGCTTGACCAGGGTGCCATCGGCTTCCAGTGGTTCTATCAGTTTGAGCACCGCGCCGACATCATCGGCAGTCGCGTCACGTAATTTTGCCAATGGCTCTTGCGTCATCACCGTACCCACGCCATCGCGCGTAAAAAATTCCATCAGCATCGCCCCATCGGCTTTGCGATCCAGAAAATGCACACGCCCAACGCCTTTGCGACAGGCACGAACGCCGCTAGGCAATACGCGCTCTATGTCAGCAGCTTGCGCGACTTTTTTGTCGATTAAATGTTGCGCTTCGTCGACCGTCAGGGCGTCGACCGCAATGCCGCGTCGATCAACCAGCCCAGGCGCATCGGACAAATAAATTAACTTGTCGGCCTGTATCGCCACCGCTACCGCTTCGGCAACTTCTTCCCACGCCAGATTAAAAATCTCGCCGGTCGGTGATGCGCCAATCGGCGTAATTAGAACGACGTTTTCTTGCGCCAAGTCGGCCAAAATTTCTTCCGCGATTACCTTGCGTACCGCGCCGGTGTATTGAAAATCAATCCCATCAACTACGCCCACCGGTCGCGCGGTAATGAAATTGCCACCGGTCACGCGCAAAAACGCGCCGGCCAGCGGCGTATTCGGCAAACCTTGCGAGAGCAAGGCTTGAATCTCAAAATGTGACACGCCCATCGCGCGCTTGACGCATTCGAGCGTCTCGGCGTCGGTAACGCGCAAGCCATTATGAAAGCGCGGCTCCAAGCCACGCGCACGCATTTCGGCATCAATCTGTGGCCGCGCGCCGCAGACCAAAACCAAACGTATGCCAATCGCATCAAGCAACGCAATGTCGTGAATCAGCGCCTGCGCCACGCCTTCCGAGAGCACTTCGCCGCCAAACGCGATGACAAAACTGCGGCCGCGAAATGCGTGGATGTAAGGTGCCGCTTGGCGTATCCAGACGACCGGGCGTTCATCAGTTTGCGGGGCAGTGGTGCGTGTTTCTATGGTCATTTCTGTCTTTCGAATTTTTTCTTGGATTTCTTTTCTACTACCTCAGCAGCAGCTAACTCGGCTTCAATCCGTTCACACAAAGTACGCAACACTTTAATCCGTGCATAGTCCTTGTTGTTCGCCTCGACCAAAGTCCACGGTGCCTCGCCGGTACTGGTGCGATCAACCATGTCACACACCGCGTGATGATATTCGTCCCACTTGTCACGATTGCGCCAATCTTCGGCAGTAATTTTGAATTGCTTGAAGGCAACCTGCTCGCGTTCCTTGAAGCGTCGCAACTGTTCGTCCGCCGATATTTGCAGCCAGAATTTGACCACGATAGCGCCCGATCCAGCCAACTCATGTTCAAAATCATTTATCTCGGTGTAGGCGCGTAGCCAATCGCGCTGCGAGCAAAAACCTTCCACCCGCTCGACCAACACGCGGCCATACCACGAGCGATCAAACATGGTGATGCGCCCGGTACGCGGCATGTGCCGCCAGAAGCGCCACAAATAAGGCTGCGCGCGCTCTTCCTCGGTTGGTGCGGCCACCGGCACAATCTGATACTGCCGTGCGTCCAACGCCGCGCAAACGCGCCGTATCGCACCACCTTTGCCCGCAGCATCCGCGCCCTCAAACACACAAACCACCGAGCGGTTTTTGAAGCGTGGATCGCGCGCCAACTCGGCAAGCTTGCCCTGCCATTTGGCTAACTCGCGCAAAAAAGCCGGCTTGGCCATCACCTGATCCAGCTTCAGTTCGGTCAGCACATCCCGTCCGTCAATATTTGGTGGTCGCGGAGGTGCGACTGGCGTGTCCAAAGGCTCCGGCGTTGCCAGCCGACGCTTGATACCGTCGAGCAAAATCTTGCCGACGGTCAGCGAACGAAAGCGATCATCTGTGCCTTCAACCACTATCCACGGTGCCCACGGCGTGTTGGTCATGCGCAAAATATGTCCGGCCACATCTTGCAATTCGTCGTAAGTCTTGAGCCGGTTCCAATTCCATTTAGTCACCCGCCACGCCGTGCGCGGGTCTTTTTCCAAAGTTTTCAGGCGTTCTTTTTGAGCTTCCTTGGTCAAGTGAAACCAGAACTTCAACACCAACGCGCCTTCGTTGGCCAGCATGGCTTCAAAGCTATTTATTTGATCGATGCGTGCATCAAGTCCGGCTTCACTCAAAGTGTTTTCCAAGCGCAAACGTATCGGATCGGAATACCACGAGCCGGCAAAAATTCCCACCCGACCCTTGGGCGGCAGCGCACGCCAATAACGCCACATACGCGGCCGGTCGCGCTCTTCATCGCTGGGTTCAGAAAACGCCAGCGTCGAGATATAGCGCGGATCCATCCATTCATACAGTACGTTAATCGTTTCGCCCTTGCCCGCGCCGTCCTGGCCGCTGACCAAAACGATGACCGGAATTTTTCCGTTCTCCTTCAACTCATATTGCGCCGCCTGCAATGCCGCGCGCAGGGCAGGGACTTCCTGCTTAAAAGTTTTCTTGTCGATGCGATGATCAAGTTCAGCTGATTCAAACATTACAAATCTCCCCAAAGTGCCATGATGGCAGCGAGTGCGGCTGGCCCGGCGGTCTCGGTGCGCAGCACGCGTGGGCCAAGATTCAAAGCCTGAAATCCGGCGAACTGTGCCGCTTTAATTTCACCTTCCTCGAAACCGCCTTCCGGGCCAATCAACAACGTCACTGGTTTTTCTGGTCGTGGTAAATCGCGCAAGCGAAGACATTGCACCTCGGCGCTCGGCGCGAGACAAATCAAACGCAAATCATTGTGCGCGGTTGCTGCAGCCAGATATTGCGGTAGATCAAGAATCGGTGCGACTTCCGGCACTCGGTTGCGTCCGCTTTGCTCGCAGGCAGCGCTGGCAATATTCGCCCAATGCGTCACACGCCGCTCCATGCGCTCGCCAGAGAGCCGAATCACGCTGCGCTTGGCGGCCACTGGCTGTATCCGTGCGACTCCCAGCTCGACGGCTTTTTGCACCACGAAATCCATTTTGTCCGCCGCCGCTAGGCATTGCACCAGATTGACATGGACGCCCGGCTCGCGATTAATTTCAAAATATTCCCGCAACACCGCGCGCAGACCTTTGCCAGCCGGTTGCAGCGTCGCCAGCCATTCACCACCGCGACCATCGAACAGCAACGCCGTATCACCAGCACCAACTCGCAAAACCTTGAGCGCGTGATGTGCTGCCTCGGTCGGCAAATCGATGGTAGCGCCGGGCGCGAGCAAAAACGGGACGTGAAATCTGGGTATCATTTC
>JANYAW010000073.1 GCA_025361105.1 Rhodocyclaceae bacterium
CAATAAGTTCGCACAAATCACCACATAGAGCAGCCACGCCTGTGTCACCAAACCGTAGAGCGCAAAGGCAATCATTCCCGAAGCCATGCCGAAAAGCACCAGCTTTACTTCGCCTAATCGCTTGATCAACCGGCCTTGCAAAAAACCTTGCACGATCACGCTGACCAAGCCGACGAAAAACAGTGCGAAACCATTTTCTGTCGGCCCCCAACCAAAGCGGAACGTGGTGTACAAAACCCAGGTCATTTGCAAAATAAATTGCGCGAATACGGTCAATGCAAAGACCGCAATCAAGCCCCCCACGGCTTGCAATCGCCCCAAGTTCAGCAAGGCAGAAAACGGATTGGCTTTGCGCAGTGAAAACGCCGCGCGGTTCTCAATCGCCAAGGATTCTGGCAAGACAAAGTATCCATAAAGAAAATTGGCAATCGCCATGCCGCCCGCGACAAAAAATGGCAAACGTAAATCGTGGCCACCGAGCAATCCGCCCAACATCGGGCCGACAATAAAGCCAAAACCAAACGCCGCACCGATTTTGCCGAACGCCTTGGCACGCTCGGCAGGCGCAGTGATGTCAGCCATGTAAGCATTTGCCACCGAAAAACTCGCCGCAGTGCCACCGCTCAAAATGCGGATCAAAAAAAGCGCTGTTATTGAGGTCGCCAGCGCATGGACGAAAAAACTGCATCCCAAACCAAATACCGACAGCAACAACACCGGTCGACGACCGAATCGGTCGCTCAATGCACCCAGCATCGGCGTGCAAAAAAACTGCATCACGCCATACATCGCCGCGAGCAAGCCATACCAACGCGCTTGCTCGTCGGGCGAAGTGGTGAATACGCCAACCAGCGCGGGTAGGACAGGAATGATTAGTCCGATGCCAAGGACATCAAGAAAAATCGTGACCATGATGAAGGCTTGGCTGGCCTTACGATTTTTGGGTATGAGTTGTCGGGTCATTGGTACAAAATCTCTTTCAAAGATTGGCCTAATCGTGGCAGCGAAGGTGGCACAAATGCGTGACACAATTGAAATTGTAGCCGCCATCTCCTTGCCCCATCACCACTTGGTGCTGGTATGGAGTGTCGGCTTTGCACAGCCGACCCACTACACAGGCGCAAAGCAATGCTTTGCGAATTTCCTGTTCCGCCGCCGTGTCGCACCGCGAAGCCACATCGCCGTGTCACTGAGCACGGCACAAAAGTTTGATTAAACACAAGGCGCACGTGGCTGGCTTCAGGCAAAATCCTGCTCATGTTGCACGTAAAAAATCTGTCATGCACACGCGGCGAGCGCTTGTTGTTTTCCGATATCACCATTGCCCTTGGCGCTGGCGACTGCTTGCATGTACGGGGCATCAATGGCAGCGGAAAAACAAGCTTGCTGCGCACATTGGTGGGTTTGTCGCCTGTGGAGACAGGTGAGATTCGTTGGCGCGACGTGAATATTGCCGATTCTGCAATGAATAGCGAGTTGATTTATCTGGGGCATGATGCGGCAGTTAATGGTGACCTGACGGCATTGGAGAATTTGCAGTTTGCAGGCGCACAGTTTGGTTTGAGCTTGAGTCAGCCAATCTTGCACGATGCTCTTCAACGCATGGGACTGAAGGGGCGTGAAAATCTGCCGGTGCGTGCACTGTCGGCGGGGCAAAAACGTCGCGTGTTGTTGTCACGATTGCTCACGCAGCCAGCCAATTTATGGGTGCTCGACGAAGCCTTCAACGCACTCGATATTGCTGCTGGCGAATTGCTTACGCAACTGATAAAAGATCACCTTGCGCGCGGCGGGATCGCTTTGCTAACGAGTCATTTGCCCTTGAAAATGGTCGATATTCTGGTGCTGGATTTATGAGCTTGCCGCAGTCGTCGCTAATGCTAGTCGTTTCGGTCACCACAAAGCGCGACCTATTGTTGGCGATACGGCGCAAGAGCGATGTGCTGGTGAGTTTGTTTTTCTTCATCATCGTCGTCAGCCTTTTTCCGCTGGGAATTGGTCCTGAGCCACTGCTGCTGAAAAAAATTGCGCCAGGGGTTTTGATGGTCGCAGCATTGCTCTCGACGCTGCTTGGATTGCCGCGCATGTTTGCGGCGGACTATGCCGATGGCACCTTGGAACAGCTTGCGCTATCGCCCCTGCCATTTGGTCTCTTGGTGTCTGGCAAAATACTGGCTCACTGGCTGGTGTGCGGCCTGCCATTGGTGGTGTTGGCACCGGTTTTGGGACTGCAATTTGGCTTGGATGGCGAGACGCTGATGATGCTGATGCTGGCATTGTTGATTGCGACACCGCTCCTTTCGTTAATCGGTTCCATCGGTGCGGCGCTGACGCTGGGCGTTCGTAGTGGTGGTGCCTTGTTGGCGCTGCTGATTTTGCCGCTCTATGTTCCGACACTCATTTTTGCATCGGGCGCAGTCGAAGTGCAGATGGTCGGCATGAATGCCAACGGATATTTATCACTGCTGGCAGCGATGTTGGCGCTAGCGGTTTTTTTCGCGCCGTGGGCCACCAGCGTTGCTTTGAAAATTGCTTTGGAATGAATCACTCGCGACTAAACAGCGCTTAACGGCGTGTCATCAGCACCAACTGAAAATTCATGAATCTTGAAACCGAAAAATTAGGCTTTTACCGCTATTCAAGCCCGCAAACTTTTTACCCGCTGGCCGGAAAAATGTTGCCGTGGTTTTGGGTCGTCGCCACGCTATTCGGCATCGCCGGATTGTGGGTCAGTTTTTTCGTCGCACCGACCGACGCAACGCAAGGCGAGGCGTATCGCATCATCTTCGTACACGTGCCTGCGTCGTGGATGTCGATGTTCATCTATATCGTGATGGCGGCGTGGGCGGGCATCGGTTTGGCCTTAGGTACGCGCCTCTCGGGGATGATGGCACAAGCGTTAGCACCGACTGGTGCACTGATGGCAGCGCTGTCATTGCTCACCGGTTCCTTGTGGGGTCGGCCAATGTGGGGCACCTGGTGGATTTGGGATGCGCGGTTATCATCCGAGTTAATTTTATTTTTTCTCTACGTTGGTTTCATCGCTTTGCAAGCGGCGATAGACGACCCGCGTCGTGCTGATAAAGCGGGTGCGATTTTGGCGCTGGTTGGCGTGGTCAATGTGCCGATTATTTATTTCTCGGTGATCTGGTGGAACTCATTGCATCAAGGCTCGTCAGTCAGCTTGACGCGCTCACCATCGATGGCGCAGACCATGTTCGCAGGAATGATTTTGATGGCGCTGTGCTTTTGGATGTACTCAATCGCCGTATCGCTGATGCGCGTGCGTGCAATTATTGTTGAACGCGAACGCAATTCAGAGTGGATTCGCGCAGAGGTCAAATATGCAGTGGAATAGCGCTACAGAATTTTTCGCCATGGGCGGTTACGCCCTCTACGTGTGGGGCGGCTTTGGCGCTTGTGCGCTGTTGATGCTTGTCGAACCGTGGCTTGTGAGGCGTCGAATGCGTGAGGCGATGTTGAACTTGCGTCGATTGAATTGCGCGGATAACACGGACCATTAAATTAAATGAAACCAAGACACAAACGCGCCGCAATTATTGTTGGCGGACTTGCCTCCATCGCGCTCGCTGCGACCTTGCTACTCAATGCATTGAACAGCAACATCGCGCTCTACATCACGCCAACCGAAGTGCTGGCGGGCAAGTCACCGCAAGGCAAAGCATTTCGCATTGGCGGCATGGTTAAAGCGGGTTCGATGGCGCGCACCGATATGACAGTCAAGTTTGTCATAAGTGATACGGTCAAAGAAATTCCCGTCAGCTATACCGGCATTCTTCCCGATTTATTCAAGGAAGGAAAAGGTGCGGTGATACAAGGGCGGCTCGGCGCAGATGGTGTTTTTGTGGCTTCGGAAGTACTCGCCAAACACGATGAAAATTACATGCCGCCGGAAGCCAAGCATGCTATTGATACTGCACAGAAAGACAACCCCAAATGATTGCTGAACTCGGCCATTTCGCGCTAATCCTGGCCTTTTTGGTCGCCATTGTGCAAGGTGTTTTGCCGATACTTGGTGCGCATCGCGGGCGGCAAGATTGGATAGTGCTGGCGCGACCTTGCGCGCAAACGCAATTTTTTCTGGTCACCTTTGCTTTCGCTTGTCTCGCGCAATCTTTTTTGGTGAACGATTTTTCGGTGAAATATGTGGCCGAACATTCCAATACGCAATTGCCTCAGATATATCAATTCGCCGCTGTCTGGGGTGGGCATGAAGGCTCCTTGCTGTTGTGGCTATTGATGCTCTCCGGTTGGGGCGTGGCGGTGGCGACTTTCTCTCGCGCACTGCCCGATGTCGTGGTTGCACGCGTGCTCGGCGTAATGGGTTTGATCGCGATTGGATTGATGGCTTTCGTGCTGATCACCTCAAATCCCTTTGAGCGATTGTTGCCGATGCCCGCCGAAGGTCGCGATCTGAATCCCTTGCTGCAAGACCCTGGATTGGTGTTTCATCCGCCGATGCTCTACATGGGCTATGTCGGATTTTCAGTGGCGTTTGCATTTGCGATTGCTGCGCTGTTGGCTGGCAGATTGGACGCGACTTGGGCGCGCTGGTCGCGTCCCTGGACAACAGCCGCGTGGGTTTTTCTCACACTGGGAATCGCGCTCGGAAGTTGGTGGGCGTATTACGAGTTGGGTTGGGGCGGTTGGTGGTTTTGGGATCCGGTGGAAAACGCCTCGTTCATGCCTTGGTTGGTCGGCACTGCCCTGATTCACTCTTTGGCGGTCACCGAAAAACGTGGTGTGTTCAAAAATTGGACCGTGTTGTTAGCCATCATTGCGTTTTCTTTATCGCTGCTGGGCACATTTCTGGTTCGCTCCGGCGTGCTCACTTCGGTACATGCCTTCGCTGCCGATCCTAGTCGTGGCGTGTTCATTTTGCTGTTGCTGGCGGTGGTTGTGGGCGGCTCGCTGGCACTGTTTGCGTGGCGTGCGCCGAAGACCTCCAGCGCCGCAAACGCGTCTTCTACGGGTGGCGCATTCGCTTTGTTCTCGCGCGAAACTTTCTTGCTGATGAACAATGTTTTGTTAGCGGTCGCGGCCGGAACGGTACTGCTCGGCACGCTGTATCCACTGTTGATTGATGCGCTAAACATGGGCAAATTGTCCGTCGGCCCGCCTTACTTCAATGCCGTGTTTGTGCCGCTAATGGTGCCGCTAATGTTATTGGTTGCGGTAGGTCCGCTAGCGCGCTGGAAGCATGCCGACTTGTCTGAGATGAAGCGTCGGCTCACTCTCGCCGCGGTGCTGGCGATCGTTGCCGGAATCGTCTTGCCGATGCTGATGGGTACATGGACGGCAATGACTGGCTTGGGCTGTTTACTCGCCGTGTGGATTACCAGCAGCGTGATTTTTCAGATTCGCGAGCGGCTAAAAATCAGTCAGAACTTCAACACCATCCCGCGCGCTTATTGGGGCATGCAATTAGCGCATTTTGGGTTGGCCGTTTTCATTATCGGCGTGACCATGGTCGGTGGCTTTCAGTCCGAAATGGATGTCAAGATGGGGCCAGGTGATACAGTCAAAGTTGGTGGCTATGAGTTCCGTTTGGCAGGCGTGCGAAGCGGGCGTGGGCCGAATTATCAAGCGTCGATTGGTGATGTCGAAGTCAGCAGAAACGGCGCGTTGGAGCGCACCATGCATCCCGAAAAACGCCAGTATTTTTCGGGCAGCATGCCAATGACCGAAGCGGCAATTGATGCCGGATTCACCCGCGATATTTACGTTTCATTGGGTGAGCCGTTGGATGATCAAGGTTCTTGGAGTGTGCGGGTTTATCACAAGCCCTTTGTCGATTGGATTTGGGGTGGCTGCATACTAATGGCACTTGGTGGTTTGCTGGCAATGCTCGACCGGCGCTATCGTGTCAGCACCAAATCAAAAGTCGATGTGGCGGCGCTTGTCACAAACGATCGAGCGTCAGCATGAAACGATTTTTGATTCCGATGACCTTGTTCATCGTGCTGATTGGATTCCTCGCCGTTGGTCTGCAACGCGATCCGCGCGACGTGCCCTCGCCCTTGGTGGGCAAGCCCGCACCTGCGTTCACGCTACCGATGCTGGTTGGCAATCAATCGCTGTCGACGCAGGATTTGCGCGGCAAAGTTTGGATGCTCAATGTGTGGGCTTCGTGGTGCGTTTCGTGTCGCGACGAACATCCCGTGTTGGTCAAATTTGTTAAGAGCGGGAGGATGCCCGAGATACTCGTCGTCGGACTAAATTACAAAGACCAAACCGTCGACGCCAACGCTTGGCTGGCGCGCTTTGGCAATCCTTACACGCTGTCATTGGTGGATGCCGACGGTCGTGTCGGCATTGACTACGGCGTCTATGGTGTGCCGGAAACTTATATCGTCGATAAACGCGGTGTTATACGCATGAAGCATACCGGACCCATTACCGAGGAGTCCCTCGAAACACGTATCTTGCCACTGTTGGCGGCGCTGGATGCGGAGGCGCGGTGATGAATAAAATTTTACTATGGCTTTTCCTCGCCCTGACACTCACCACACCATTGCAAGCCAACGAAGCAGTCCCCATGGCCGAAGACCCTGTGCTCGAAGCTCGACTAGTGCGACTGAGTGATGATTTGCGTTGTCTGGTTTGTCAGAATGAATCGCTCTCTGGCTCGCATGCAGATTTGGCCAAAGACTTGCGGCGCGAGATTCGCGGCCTGATGAAGGCGGGTAAATCGGATGCGGAAATTCTCGATTTTATGGTCGCCCGTTACGGTGATTTTGTGCTCTATCGCCCGCCGGTCAAACCGACCACTTGGTTGCTTTGGGGTGGGCCATTTTTGCTGCTGGTCGGTGCAGTTTTTGGCTTGCTGATTTTCGTTCGTCGTCGTGCCAAAGCACCCGTCAATCTAACTGATTCTGCATCGCTCTCAGACGAAGATCGTCAACGCGCCAGCCGCATATTGAACGACGAGCCGTCAGCCGAAAAGGATGTACTTTTATGACCGCTTTTTATTTCGCCGCAGCTATCCTCGCCGCGATTGCCTTGGCGATGTTGTTGCGCCCGTTGCGTGCAAAGCCGCAAGCAAAAAACATCGATGGTCACAACGCATTGCTGGAGTCCAACAACGCCATCTATCGCACTCAGCTTGCCGAGTTGGCGCGCGACCATTCGATAGGTGTAATCAGTGATAACGATTACGCCGAAGCGAACAACGAATTGCAACGTCGGTTGCTCGATGATGCAGCGGCGACCAAGCTTGCTCATACGCTGCCTGTTGCTGCAATCACCACGCAAAATCACGCACGCACTACGCGCATCGTGCTGGCTTTATTTCTGCCACTTTGCGCGCTGGCCATTTACTCACAAATAGGTAATCCCACCGCCGCGCTCTCGCCTGCTGAACAAGCGCAGCGCGCACAGACGTCGATGGAAAACATGATCGCGGCGATGCGTGCAAAACTCGATGCCAAGCCCGACAATCCTGAAGGTTGGGCAATGCTGGCGCAGTCCTATGGCGCGCTGGGGCGCTGGGATGACGCAGCACAAGCTTTCACCCACATCGGCTCCAAACTCACGCAGGATCCCCGTTTGTTGGCTGCGTTTGCAGAAGTTTTGGCGCACCAGGCGCACGGCAATTTTGAAGGCAAACCGCGCACCCTAATTGCCTTGGCACTCAAGCTTGATCCGCGCCATCCCTATGCCTTGATGCTGGCCGGATCGGATGCGTTTCAAGACCGTCGCTGGGCGGATGTCATTGCAAATTGGGAGCCGCTATTGGCGCAACTCGATCCTGCATCAGAGGACGCACAGGCGCTCAACCAAGGACTGACGAAGGCGCGTGAAATGAGCGGTATCAAAACGGACAAATCGCCAGTTGGTGCTGGTGACACGCCGTCAAGTGTCACGGCCAAACCTGACACACCGTCAAATAGCAATACTTCGGTCACTGGTCGCGTCGAAGTCACCGCCGCACTGAAAAATAAAACCCTTCCTGACGATACCGTATTCATCTTTGCCCGCGCCGTTGGGGAAGATGGTTCGTCCGCTTCGCGCATGCCACTTGCAGTTCGCCGTGCAAAGGTCAAAGATTTACCACTGGATTTCGTCCTCGATGACAGCATGGCGATGACCCCGCAAACTAAAATCTCAGGCACAAAACAATTACGCGTTGAAGCGCGTATTTCGCGTTCGGGCAATGCCATTGCCGCCGCTGGTGATATTGCCGGACAAAGCAAGATCATCAAACCTGGCGCAAGGAAATTGATCATTTCACTTGATCACATCGTGCCGTAACTTTGTTTCCCGGAGCACACCAATGATGCACACACACGACCACCACGCACACGGCGATCATAATCACGCCCCCAGCACATTTGCCCGCGCATTTGCCATTGGCATATTGCTCAACTTAAGTTTTGTGATCATCGAGGCTTTTTTTGGTTGGCGAGTTAACTCGCTGGCCTTGCTGGCAGATGCGGGGCACAATTTGTCAGATGTCGCCGGATTGGTGTTGGCGTGGGTTGCGACCGTCGCTGCGCAGCGTCGCCCGGATCGTCGGCATACCTACGGCTGGCAGCGTGCCTCCATACTCGCTGCACTGGCCAACGCGCTGCTGTTATTGGTGGCGATGGGTTCTTTGCTGTGGGAAGCCATCGCTCGTTTGCAAACGCCGACACCGATTGAAGGTGGCGTGGTGATGGCCGTCGCAGCGTTTGGTGTGGTGGTCAACGGCATCACCGCGATGCTCTTCATGTCGGATCAAAAATCCGATATCAATATTCGCGGTGCGTATTTGCACATGGCGGCCGATGCGCTGGTATCACTTGGTGTGGTGATTGCAGGCGCACTGTATTTATGGACGGGTTGGGCTTGGCTCGACCCACTGACCAGCGTCGTGATTGGCATCGTTATCGTCGTCGGCACCTATGGCTTGTTTCGCCAATCCTTGCATCTGGCATTCGATGGCGTGCCCGACAGCATCGACTTGGCTGCCGTCGATGCGTGGCTAAACACCCGTCCAGGCGTGACCGGTGTGCACGATTTGCACATCTGGGGCATGAGCACCACCGACATCGCGCTCACGGCGCATTTGGTGATGCCGAATGGCCATCCAGGCGATGCGTTTTTTAACAAAGTGGCGGACGATTTGCATGCACAGTTTGGAATTGCGCATCCAACCATACAAATCGAGATTGAAAGGCAAAGTCACAATTGTGTAGCACCGCTACACAAAGATTAGCGGCACGAAACACTCGCGCAAATGGTCGAGATAGATAAAAAATGTGGGGAAGAAAATCATGTGGCCGCTCGAGAAATGGAAAATTGCCGCGCTGACGACGGTCAGTATCGTTCTATTTTCAATCGCTGTTGTTCTGCTCGACGGATCAATCGAAACCAGTTTACGTTTGCTCTTGCGCGCTACCGCACGCTCATCTCTACTGCTCTTTTTGCTCGCTTTCGGCGCAACCAGCGCACACGCGGTTTTGCGCAATTCTGCCAGCGCATGGGCAGTCAAAAACCGCCGTTATCTCGGCGTGTCGTTCGCCATTTCGCATTTCATCCATTTGGGGTTTATCGTCTGGCTGGCGCGCGCTTACCCCGATCCGTTCTTCAGCAATACCGGCTTATCGTTTTGGCTGGTTGGCGGTAGCGCCTACGTGTTCACCGCGCTGATGACCATCACCTCATTTCCCGCGCCACGACTATGGCTGGGCGAACAGAAATGGTCGCTACTCCACACCACTGGCGGCTATCTCATCCTGTTCGTATTCTTCCAAGCCTACGTGCCCAAAGCATTCCTGGGCGATGTGTTCCGCATGCCGTTTGCTGCAGCGATTTTGCTGGTCGTCGGCTTGCGGTTTTATCGGATTTATCAGCGCAGGAAAATTGGCTCTTAAACCAGTGCCAACACCACATTCCCGATCATCTTCCCACTCTCCACCGCCTCATGCGCTTGTATGACATTTTCCAATGGCATCACGCTGGCGATGTTGTGGATGAGTTTTTTGGTTTCCAATAGTGCCGTGAGGCCGCTGACGGCTGCTGCGCGTTCCGCTGCACTCAAGGTGTAGACCAAAAAGAATTCCAGACAAATACTGTTGAGCAATCCGAATATCGCGGGAACCGGTGCTTCCAATCCGCTGGTGCCGTAGATGACCACTTTGCCTTTGCTGGCGAGTATGCCTGGCAACAATTTGGCGTTGACGGCGATGTCGAGTTCGATGACTTTGTCAGCGCCGTGTCCGTTGGTGAATTCTTTGACGCGTGCAGCGACATCTTCGGTGCGATAGTTGATGACGCAGTCTGCGCCTGCGGCTTTGACCAGCGCAGCTTTTTCGTCGGAGCTGATGGTGGTGATAACTTTTGCGCCTTTAGCTTTCGCAATCTGAATTGCATAGTGCGACACTGCGCCTGCGCCACCGGAAATAAATAGTGTTTTGCCTTCGACCGAGCCATCAATGGTGATGGCGTGATAGGCCGTCAGTCCGGGAATTCCCATGCAGGCACCGGCCTCAAAGCTGGTGCCTTCGGGTAGGTGTACGGCTTGGGCATCCGGCAGGACAACGTATTCAGCACCGGAGCCGAAGGCACGTTGCCATTGCGCATTCCAAATCCATACGCGCTCGCCGACACGTGAGGCGCTGACACCTTCACCGACCGCATCGATTTCGCCCGCGCCGTCGCTATGCGGGATTACGCGTTGAAAAGGCGATTTGCCAAGGATGCCGAACCGCGTTTTGACATCCGACGGATTCACGCCAGAAGTTTTGAGGCGTACGCGAACTTCGCCTTTGCCGGGTGTCGGTGTGTCAACCGTGCCGACTTTGAGTACCTCTTTGGCGCTGCCATTTGATTCGTAATACGCTGCACGCATGTCGTTTCCTTTTTATCGACCAAGTATGGTGATGCAAGCCACGGCTTCTTCAATGCCACAAATGCCGCCGCCATTTTCTGCCAGCGCGAATTTCGCATTGGCCACTTGACTGCCACCGGCTTCGCCACGCAACTGGCGGGTGAGCTCATAAATTTGTCCCAAGCCAGTTGCGCCTATCGGATGACCTTTGGATTCCAAACCGCCGGAAGGGTTAATCGGGATGCGCCCGCCCAACGAGGTTTCGCCGCGTTCGGCAGCAACTCCGCCTTCACCCATTGCGCATAAACCCAAAACTTCTGATTGCACGATTTCGCCAATTGCGCTTGCGTCGTGAACTTCGGCGACCGAAATATCTTTGGGGCCGATGCCCGCGAGTTCATAGGCGATAAGCGATCCTTGTCGCACCAAATGTTGATCCATCGCCGTGGGTGCGCGGTCGCTCCCCGTTTGCAACACCGAGGCGAGCACGCGCATGCTGCGCGTGCGCGAACTTTTGATGCGCTTCAAGCCGGCTTCATTGCAAACAATCGCCGCAGCCGCGCCATCGGTGACAGGTGAACACATCAGCACCGTGAGCGGATAAGCGATGGGTGTCGATGCCATCACTTCTTCGAGTGAAAACGGCTTTTGATATTGCGCCAGCGGATTGTGTACCGAGTGTGCATGATTCTTGGCCGCGACTGCGCCGAACTGGCGTTGAGTAGTGCCGTATTCGCGCATGTGCTGACGACCCATCGCTGCGTAAACATCCATGAACACGCTATACGGTTTGTCCGACATGCTGCCTTCAGGCGGTGTGATGCCATGACCCATTTTGAGTAAGCCGTCCTTGTTTTGCTCGATGGTGTGCACATCCCACGCCGCATCAAAGGCCGAGAACATCAGCGCTTTGTCTTCATTGAGCATTTTTTCTGCGCCGACCGCGAGCGCAATATCGGCCGCACCACTACGCACATAAATTGCCGCCAGATGAAACGCTGTGCTGGCGCTGGCGCAGGCGTTTTCAACATTCACGATGGGGATTTTCTGAATGCCCATTGCGCGTAAAGCGATTTCACCACGCACCATATGCTGACCTTCAAAATGCCCTTGGGTGCAGTTGGAAAAAAACGCCACCTGCAATTGCGAAGCATCGCAGCCAGCGTCGGCCAACGCACCTTCCACCGCCGCACGAGTGAGATCCTTGATCGACTTATCCAAATGCTTGCCGAACTTGGTCATTCCTACGCCCGCAACGAAGGCGGTGTCGTTCATGATGATTCCTTTGCGCGAACGATCAAGAATTTACACATTCTTCACTTCCATATTGAGATAGCCTTCTTCAGCCAATACGCCAAGCATATTGCGCGCGCCGATCAGCGCCGTTGGCGAGCAGTAACCCACGGCTTTGAGTTGGCCTAACAGGGCACGGCGCGCAGCTTCAGCGGCAATCACGCCGGTTTGCGCATAGGGGCTGTTGCCGCGCAAAACGACGGTGACGGAATTGGTGTTACCACGTCCGTAACACGAAAGAATGCAACGATTAAGGTCAGGATTTTCACGCGGAGGTTCAACCGTAGTCATCGCTTCACCTTGTGCGTTGGTCCAGGCCTCTTGTTCGTCATACGGCAAATGCTTCGCTTCCACTTCAAATTTTTCCAGCACACTCACAATGTATTTCATCGCCTCCTGATTGCGGAATGCGACCAGAACTTTGGCATTGCGTACGCGCTTGTCACCTTCGAACCACGTCGGCTCGCCACCCCCCCCCCAAGGCAGTGACAGAAATGGCTGATGCTCGCCGGGAATCGATACTGAGTAAGGAGTCGCTTGTGGCCAGGGCATGAGCTGATGGTTTTGAAGGTAATGTTGTGCCTTGGTGCACATGCGCATAAACGATGATGTAGACGCTTCACTCACTTGGGAATCTGCCAGATAAACGATGTCGAGCGTATCAATGCCGGGGGTTTCCAGTGCGATTTCGGCAGCGAGATCACCCTCTGCCCACATGTAGGAATTCGCCGGTACCAGGGCGATTTTTTTCGCCGCGAATTTGGCCCCGAACTCGCGCTTCAACATCAACATCCAATCGGTTTCGCCGGTGGTATCGAAGTAGTGGCAGCCAGCATCGAGCGAGGCTTCCACCACCGGACGGCCGAGTTGCATAAAGGGTCCGGTGACATTGATAACGACTTTTTTGCCAGCGAATAATTTGGCTAGCGCCTCGCGGTTGTGCGCAACTTCAACGCACTGCACATCGTGTCCTTTGCATTCGGGCACTTTGGCCAACTCATCAACCAAGCGCTGGTGACTACGCCCCGCCGCGATAAACGGAATGCCCCGTTCAGCGAGTTTCCACGAGATGAGTTTGCCGGTGTATCCGCTTGCGCCATAGACAACGACTTGATAGTTCGTGCTCATTTGCGTTCTCCTTTTGTAAATTTAATTTGTGTCGAACTTGCCAGTTGGTGCTGGTGATACGCCGTTAGAGGCTCATTCGCGAAATACATTTGCTGCGTCAACCCGAAATGCTTCCAACAAAAATCTTTCCTGAGGTTTTTCCGACGCGGTTTTCGGAATTTCGCTGACGACTTGAAAATAACTGGGGACGAAATTTGTTTCCAATTTTTTCCGACACCAGGCGAATAATCTCGCGGCATCAAAAGCCACGTCAAGCTCCAAAACAATCGCCGCGACGGCATCCTTTTCACCCGGCGAACCAGATGCGGCAGGTACCCCATAAACAAAAACATCAGACACATCGGGGCTTTCGGCAATCGCTTTTTCAACAAATCCGGTGTTCACAAAATCGCCGTTATGCCGAATGCCACCACCGGCGCGATAGTCGAAATACAACCAGCCATCCGCATCAGCATGGCCGATGTCGCCCATGCGCAACCATCCGTCACGGGTTTTGCTGCGCGAGGCGTCGACATTGTGAAAGTAGTCCACTACCGGTGCGCTGCCATCGACCGCCTGAAAAATTATTTCACCGCACTCACCAATTTTTACGTCCACATCATTTTCATCAACGATGCGCACCTTCACGCTGGCGGGCGGTTTGCCGATGCTGCCAACCGGTCCGACACCAACCGGATTGATGGTCAAGCCGCCTTCGACGGCACCGTAAAATTCCATCACCTGCAAATCGAATCGCGTCTCGAACGCCCGCCAAATCGCTGCTGGCATACCGGCGCTGAGGACAAAGCGCACGGGGTTGTCAGCATCGTTGGCGCGTGCTGGTTCGCTGTAAATCGCAGTGGTCATACCACCTAACAAATTGAACATGGTGCAGCCATATTTACGACTGATGTCCCACAAGCGCGACTTGGTAAACTTGCGACTGAAGACTGCGCGCATACCCATTTTGAGACTGCAGGCCAAGGTGACTAACTGCGCATTGCCATGCGTCAATGACAACCCCGTGTAAGGTCTATCGTCACGCTCGAAGCCCAATAAACCCGCCCAACCGCCGACTGCACCCCAGCGCAAATAACGCACCACCACACCCTTGGGATCGCCGGTGGTGCCAGAGGTGTACATGATTTGCATAGGCTCCATCGCGTCATTGGACTGGATGGCGACTTGCGGCACCGCACCGCCGAGCACATCGTCCAAGGCGCGTTGGCGCTTGAGGCTCGCAGGCAAAGGCAGGTTGGATTTGGTTTGTAAAACCCACACCCATTCAAGCTTGGGCAAGCTCGGGCAAAGTTCATGCACCGCAGCGAGGTTGTAGTCGGCGCAAATGATGCCGCGACATTCAGAATGCTTGAGCATGAACTCGAGCTTTTCGCCTTTGGTACGCGGATCTATCGGCACGAACACCGTACCTGCGATGGACGAGCCAACCATGGTGTCGACGAACTCGGGATGATTTTGCAGCAGCAAACCAAAGGCATCACCCTTGTTCATGCTCTCAGCAGCCAACGCCGCAGCGATGCGCGCGCCGTTATCCCAAAGTTGTTGGTAGGTGCGAACCTCGTCCGCTGCGTCGGCGTTCTCAAACGTCACGACATCGCGATTAGGCTCCTCGCGCACTTTCGCGGCGATTTGGTGCGCGAGGATGAATTCTGGCTGGGTCATTTTTTGCCGCCCAGGCTCAGAGTTTGTCCGGGTCAATCAAGTAATAGCCACCCTTAATCGCCAGCACTTCGTTGCAGCCATCTTCAATCAGCGACGCACGCGCATCGCGCAAAATTTTCTCTATCGGATAGGCCGTGGTCAGCCCGTTGCCGCCGAAAATTTGCAGTGCTTCGCTGGCGACTTCAAATGAAGTTTGAGTCGCCGTGACTTTGGATGTCATCGCTGCGTGCAAGCAAAGATTCGCACCTTGTGCCAAATTGAAATGCATGACGCGATGGCAAAGCGCGCGCGAAGCTTCGGTCTTGCGGAACATATGGAAGATGCGATGCGCGACCGATTGATGTCGAATAATTGGTACGCCACCTTGCTTGCGCTCGTGTGCGTAGTCAAGTGCATGCTCGTAGGCCGAGCGCGCGCAGCCGGTGAAAACGGCTCCCATCAAACTATTCGCCAGCGTGTGAATCGCATACACCGCTGTTTGAAATGTATCGGGGCCGGCCAACATATTCTTGGTCGAGAGCACTACGTTGTCAAAGAAAATTTCACCTTGTGGATCGCCTCGCTGGCCGAGTTTGTCGAGCGGTTTGCCGCGCGAAATGCCGGGCAAATCGAGCGGGAAAATTAAGCAGGCGCCGTTGTGTGTGTCGGGACCATTTCCGGTATCGGCGGCGCAATACAAGATGATGACTTTAGCCACCGTGCCATTCGATACCCAAGCCGACTTTTGTCCGTTCACAATAATTTGATCGCCCTTAATCGTTGCCACGCAATTGGGTCGGCCATAGGCGCCTTTGGCATGCATCAACATGCCGTTCGGATCGATGGAGTCAGAACCGTGATCCGGCTCGGTGATGCCCCAACAGCCCATCACGTCGTCCGGTGCAATCGAGCGCAGATATTCGTTCTTGAACACCATCGACAAATAGGCCGGCAGAATCGACGCGCCGATAGAAATGGCAAGACCCGCATCGCCCCAGCCCAGCTCCTCAAACAAGATGCAAAACATTTTCGATTGTTCGGCGAAACTCAATTCCGCCATTGCATCCAAGCTGACTCCTAACTCAAGATATTTCTTATGCATTTCCCAAAATGGTGATTCCGGTGCGATGATTTGCTCGGGGGTCATGCGGTCGAGTTTGACGCCTATCGGGCGCATCACGTCCTTGGCAAAACGATGCATGGTTTCCTGAAACATTTGCATCATTTCGGGAAGTTCGGGTTCTGCGCCTAGAGGTCCCAATTTTGGATTAGCCATTTCAGTCTCCTTTATTTTTTGACGAGCGACAAAGATTAGTACAGCAAATGCTTTTTGAACCATCCTGCCGCCGCACTGGAGGCTTGGTCAAATCCGGGGCCAGCGTTATAGGCGCCGAAATGCCCACCGGGCAAAATGGTCAGCGCTTTAGGTTCATGCGCTTTCGAAAAAGCGGCAATTGACAAATCGGTTGGCACCAGTCGATCGTCGGACGCGACAATCATCATCAACGGTGTTGGCGCAATGAGATCAATGCTACCTTGAGGACGGTATTCAAGAAAATACTCTAGTGACTCCATGCTGACACGGTTCTCCCATGCCGGGGCAAGATCGGCATGTGTCTGCAGAAACCACTGGTAGGAATCTGGCGTTGGCAGCGCCGATGGTGCCCCTTCAGGCGCGACAACATCCACGTAGTTCACCGTTCCTGTTTTATATCTTTGCGCTCGGTCAGCCAGCAATACATCACGAAACTGCTCGAAAACATCGGCGCGCATTAATCGACGGCCATTGTTAAAGCCATCAGTCAACGGTACTTGCGACACCACACACTTAATACGTTTGTCGAACGCGGCCAAATGCAACACATGTGCGCCGCTGTACGACGATCCCCACACGCCGATCTGATTTGCATCAACCTCCGGTTGCTGTTGTACCCAAGAAATTGCGTTTCGATAGTCCTTGTGCTGCTCGTGAGGAATAATTTGCTGTCGTGGCTCTCCTTCACTACCGCCAAGAAAACGATAGTCAAAAACCAGTACGACAAATCCCGCTTTGCAAAATACTTCCGCAAAAAATTGGAGATACATTTCCTTGGTAGCACTAAAACCATGTGCCATCACGATTGCGGGGCGCTTCTTGCCAGCGAGCAAATCATCCGGTACAAACAACCAACCGGCACATTTCAATCCTTCGCTGATGAAGCTGATGTCTTTTTTCATGGGGTTTCTCCTTTTCTAGTAATACCTGTCAGTTGGTGCTGGCGATACGCCGTCGATCGAGATTACGACCCAAATCTTTGCAGCGCACTGAGGGTTAAATATTTTTCATAAATATCGGGATCGTTCACCCGCATGGTGTGTCCGCCCGGGAGTTCACGTACTTGCTCAATGCGAGACATCCGATTGGTTTGCACGTTGTAGGCGTGCAAAGTCGACCATGACCAATACGGATTTTTGCCATCCATTACTCGCCCTTTGCCATCGTCATAAATTGAAAACGAGCCATCAAATTGGCGAAACATTTGACCGCGTCTATCGTAGGAAACCATGGTCAAGGGCAACAAGGTTCGAGCATCGAACCAGACACGCTTTTTACTGACCGGTGCACGTGGATAACCGGTTGGCTCCGCCTCAACGACAATCACTTCAGGCACCAATTCAACACTGGTATCCCAAAAGTGCAAACCCTTTGGGCCTCCGTGGGTTTTGTGTTCCCAATTTGGATGCGTCGAATTCCACCCACCTGAAACGCCAGCCAAATACGGGCCGCGATAAACAATTTTGTAATTGCCCCACGTTAAAAAAGGATCGCCGGCCGCCCATGCGTCGGACAGGTAAAGCTCTGAACCGGGATTGAGTGGCTCAAAACGCTGATTGGTCGGAAAGCGTCGGACACGTTTGAAGGCCGGTAAATAACCGTACAACTCGGGGAACTGATTTTGGTCATAGTTCCATATATTCAAATACGCGACGCCTTTCATATCGCCCGGCTCCAGAAAAAAAATTGACTGAAAACGAACTTTGTTTTCGTGGCCGGTGAGATAGGGTTTTGGTTCGAGTACCGTACGACCAATGGTGGCCATTTCTGCCCAGCCCGCGGCGTACTGATACAAAACATTGCCGGCGTCATCAACGTCATATTCCCTGACGGGATAAAACGATGAATCGTGTCGCCCCCAACTTAGTGTATGCGCGGCGAATACTTCAATTGCAGACTTCGGATCGGGAAACGGGTTACCCCCAATCCACGGTTTGCCATCTTTAGTGACCACATTACCGGTGGCATCAAACATTCCTTGACCACGGTTTCTAAGTGTCGCCTCGACATATTCCGGTGGCGCAAGCCTTGTCATATCGTGTGTAGTTGCTGCCAGCGTCAAGCGCCTGCCCATTTCGCTGATTTGCCGGTAGCGCACCGGGTCAAGCAAATCTTTGACTTGCTCGACGTTTTCTTTACTAATTACATCGCCCGCTTTGAGCTTGCCGCGTGAATATTCTTCAATGGAATTGAGTTCATCGGGATAAGCTTTATCGGTACTGCCGGTGCGCGCGAACGCCGACCAAGCCGAGCCAAATACACCTGCACCGAGGACACCTTTAGCGGTGTTCGCCAGAAATGTTCTACGCGAATAATCTCGGTCGAAACGCCTGAGAAATGCCATGCAAAATTATCCAAGCTATGCAAGATTGCGGAAAGGGGTAGCGGCAAAACCGTCACCCCGGCGAGAGCCAGGGTCCAGAAAGTGCTTGCAACAAATCGAATTGCACTGCTGAATGCGGCTTCCACACCCCTGCGAAGCGGGAATCAGTGGGGTGTGGAGCTCGCTGGAATGACGGGTTTATTTAAGTAGCTCTATTTCCTTAGAAGTAGTACGTGCCGCGCAGGAACACTTCACGCGCGTAACCTAGCCCTTCACCGAAATCCTTACCGTGGTTGCTGCTGCGAATATAGTTGCCATAGATGTCCAATTGAAGCGACTTGCTGAGCTTCCATTTGGCACCCGGTTGCAGCAACAAGCCTCCTTTCAGATCGGTCAATGCGGCAAAGTCAAAACGCCATTCCAAGGTCGGGCTCGGCTGTTGCACTACAAATGCGACATTGTTTGAACCACTGGTGCCAGTCGGCGAATACCCCGGTGTGTTGTTTTGCCCGGCGTCCGAGCGACCAAACAGATCACTGGCCGATTTATGCATCCACTGCAAAACCATATAAGTTGCTGGGAACGAGTCGCTGAATTTGTGATACTTCTCAGCGATGAACGCAAAATTTGTCTCATTCTTTACCAGATAATTTTTCGAAAGTGTGGGATTCG
>JANYAW010000082.1 GCA_025361105.1 Rhodocyclaceae bacterium
CGCGCCATCGAGTCCTAAACCATCGAGCGGCACAATGCCTTTGTCGCGATCCAAAATCCGCAACACGATATTTTCGCCGTGGATGGTTGGCTGCGCGGCGACGCGGAAATCGACAGCGTGGCCACTGATATTGAGCGAGATGCGGCCATCTTGCGGCGCGCGGGTTTCGGCGATATTCATATCGCTCATGACTTTGATTCGCACCGCCATTGCCGACCAATACGATTTATGCAGCGCACGTATCTGATGCAAGATGCCATCGATACGGTAGCGAATCCGCAGGAAACCCGCCTCCGGCTCAAAGTGCACGTCCGACGCTTCGCGCTTCACCGCATCGGTAAGCAATGCATCGACAAGGCGCACGACTGGTTGACTATATTCATCCAGCGTTGACGAAATACTGCGGTAGTCGATTTCGCCGGTTTCGATTTCATGCAAGATGCCATCAATCGAAAGCTCGTGGCCGTAATACTGATCGATGCCGCGATTGATTTCAGTCTCGCCGGCGAGTAGCGTTTCGATGGTGACTTCGTGCTTGAACAAGGCACGCAGCTTGTCGATTGCAACGATGTCATTGGTATCGGAAATTGCAATCGTGAGCCGTTGCTCTGCTGGCGCATAGTTGAGTGGCAACATCGTATGGCGTTTGGCTAGTTCGCGCGGAACTAGTCTCAGCGCCGAGGAATCGACGATGGAGTTGTCAAGATCAACCGATTTTTGACCGAGCGATTCACCCAGTGCATCGCGTAAGGTGGCTTCAGAAACAAAGCCAAGCGCGACCAGCAATTTGCCAACAGGCTGGTTGGACTTCATCTGCTCGAGCAGTGCAATGCGCAGCTGATCTTCGCTGATGATGCCCTGAACAATCAGTAGTTGTCCGATGGGGAGGCGGCTATTAGGGGCGTTCATATCTCTAACATTATCCGGCATCTGCAGGAGCCGGTCATTGCCTTTTTGGTCAGGGTCGCAACGCTGCGGCGCGTGCGCCGGCGACTGCCAGATCAAATCCGGCGGGACGACGCTTGGCGGCTTCTAGCGCGAGCGAGTAATACTGGTGAGCGAGCTTGGTTTGGTTCATGTGTTCCAAACTCACCGCCAAGTTGTAAAGAATATCGGGGTTCTCGGCATCTGCCGAATAAGCTTTGAAGTAAGCTTGCTGAGCATCGGCCCAACGCTGCTGTCCGGCATAAAGATTGCCCAAGGCAAACTGCGCTGCCGCCGACTCTGGTTGTTCGGAAACAATTCCCTTGAGCCGGCTTTCGGCAGCGACCGGATTGTTTTGACCGTGCAAGTTAATCATCGCTGACATCGCTGAGGCATCTTTTGGGTCGGCAACCAAAATTCGCTCGTAAAAATGATCGGCAACTTCCCAGCGCCCTTCACGTACGGCGATAGCCGCTAGACCGTGGAGCGCTTCCAAGTTTTGCGGCTCGGCTTTCAGCACGGATTCGTATTCGACTTTGGCTGTCGCGAAATTGCCACGATTAAAACTATCAAAGCCTTTGGTCAATGACGGATTGATTTGTAACGGCGATTTGGTGACACGAACTAGACGGATGCCATCGTCAGTTTCAGCATCAGTATCAACGCGTTTTTTCTTGGCAACGGTTGCTACGGGGGCTTTTGCTGCCAAGGTGGATGCAGGCACTGCGGTATCGGTCGGCGTAGTTTGCCCCACTGCGGGTGCTTGGATCGGTTGTCCTGATGGCGATACCGGCGCGCTCGCGAGCGAAGGCGCGGTGCTTGTTGCTATTGGCGGTGTCGGTGCAACGGGAGCCGTTGGTCGAATCGGCGCGCCACCGCTAGGGAAGCTTGATTTGGGTTGCAATTGCCACCAGAAATATCCCACGATACCCAAGGTCACGAGAATCGTAAAAATTCCAATCGCAAAAGCAAATGTTTTGTTGCGCGATGGAGCGACCGCTGCCTTAGCATCAAACATGTTGCGTGCCGCATCGCGGTCAGCCTTTGTCGCGGTATCTACCGTACTGGTTTTGGTTTTTGCAGCGAGCGGCGAAGCGTTTGTCGAGGGTGATGTGGTTTTTGCAACTGCCGTCAATCGGGCAGTTGCTCCGCTCGCGGCCTTTTGTGCTTCGTGATGGGCGACAAATTCCGCATCGAGCCCGCCCAAATGGCTAGGTAATTCGGGCAAGTGTGCGGGAGGATTTCCGGCGCTTGCAGCAGCGCCAGCGGGTGACGAAAAATTTTCTGTTTCGCTCGGCGTGACATCTGTCTCAATCGGCTCAAGCATTAGCTCGCCGAATTTTGATGCGCCGGCGCTACCAATCGGGGGCGCTGAACCGTCGGCGCTCTGACGTTTGGCCGCTTCCGCCTTTTTCAAGGCATCCATCAAAAGACTCACGGCTTGTTAACCCCGTCATTTGCTTTAGATGGAGAAGCCGGAAAGTCAGAGAAGAATTCTTTGTCGGGAAGTTGCCCCGACGCATTGCGATAGTCACCGTAAATGCTTGGTTCGCGAATGATGGTGGGTTTGAGGAAAATCACCAACTCTGTTTTTTTGGTCACATCAACGTGCGAGGTAAATAGTGCACCAATCCCGGGCAGGCTTGAGAAACCCGGAACCGAGCTAGTGGTCTTATCAATGCTCTCAGACATCAGTCCGCCCATCACGGCAGTTTCGCCATCGGTCAGGCGCAACATGGATTCCATTTCACGGGTAGAAATTTCAGGTACGATGTTTTGAATGTTGGCCGGAATGCTTGGATTCGGGTCGATTTTCCCGGGGCCATTGAGCCGCGAGATAACTGGACGAACATTCAGCAGCACCGTATTGCTTTCGCTGATTTGCGGAGTAATGCTCATCACCAAGCCAACTGCGACTGAATTGGGGGTGGTCGTCACCGTGGTTTGCGAAGGACCCGACGTGCTGTTGGTGGTATCTGACTTGACGGTGAAATAAACCAAATTGTCGACAACTTTTATCACCGCAGTTTGGTTGTTGAGCACGCTGATTTTCGGACTCGACAATACTTTGACGTTGCCAAAAGTTTCCAGCAAATCGATGGTTGAAGAAATGCCCAGTCCCGGTGCAACGTAATTCAATAAAAATGCTTTACCGACGTTGGTAATTCCGCCGACCACGTCTTGCGTTGTCGTACCAGTGGTGGTCGTTGAACCAGTCGTGCCGGCCGTAGCATTCCCTGTTGATGTTGTCGCTGTCAGGTTGGTTGCCGTTGTCACTCCGTTGGCGCGCGATAGCTGGCCGCGCGCCAGTGAGAAACCTGCCGTGCCACCACGTATGGTGCGCAAGCTTTGCCAGTTGATTCCCTGTTCGTAATCACCGTTGAGCGCGACCTCGACGATGGTGGCCTCAATCATCACTTGGCGGCGCGACGAGCCCATGACTTGATCAAGGAACTCTTGAATTTTTTCGTGCTGTCTGGATGATGCGCGAACGCTAATCACACCGGCTTCAGGATTTGAGATTACAGATGCCGCTTCGCGGAAAGTTGAACGCTTGACTACGGTATTGCCGGTCTGCTGTGACGCGGCACCGCCAGCTAGTTGGCCCGCAGCGTTTTGCGCTGAACCATTCTTGCCATTGGCTGCCGCGCTTGCGCCAGTGTTGTTCGATTGCTGGTCAGTACGATCAATCACTGTCTCGCTTGATCCCTCAGGCAATACTTTGTCGGTTTCGCGTAGCAAGTCTTGAATGTTTTTGTCCAGCGTTTCCCAGAAGCGATTTTTCGACGAACTCTCAATACTGGTGCTGCCACCACCACCACCAGCGGAGCCGGTTCCGACTTGTGAACTGACTTCCGTTTTGGTCTTCATGTCGCGTGCCATGTTGACGTAGTCAACGCGATAAGTGCGCAAGAACGGCGCGTCGGGCATGATGGCAAGATTGGGGCCGTTTAGTTCCCAGCGCATATCCACTTGTTTGGAAAGGCGGGTCAAAATCTGTTGCAAAGTTTGGTCGATGGCGTTGATCGACACGGTGCCTTCGATACCCGGATGCAAGTCAATATTTAGCTTGGCATCGCGTGACAACGCGAACAGCAGTTCACCGACCGGCACATTGCGTACGGAAACGGAATAGGTTTCAACTTTGGCGGCGGGCTTGGGGCGTTGTACCGTCGAGGTCGCACCAACCAAGGCTGGAATATTGGAAGTCTCGACGCGCGCTGTCTCCGCTTGGAGATGACTCACAGACGGCTTTTGAGGTGGCAAGGCGCTGCATGCGCTGAGCGCTGCAGCAACGAGGACGGTGGATGCACGAACCAGAAACGTGACGGGCGGCAAGGGGACCCTCTTTTTGGTGAGCTTTAACACGCCAAAGAATAGCACGCCCTGCCCATTCAAACACTTGCGGAACATGTATTTAGAAGGCCTTTTCAATGTTTATTCCAGCTTGCGGCGAATTCACATTGAGCGGCTGTGACTTGCGATCAGGCGATGGGCTTATTATCCGAACGGTGCTCGGTGTGCGAGACAGGCAAAATATTCAGAAGGAATAAAGCAATGGCGACAATGGAATTTGCAAAAGAACTGGATGCGAGAGGATTGAATTGCCCCTTGCCGATACTGCGTGCAAAGAAGGCGCTGGCAGAACTCAAGTCCGGCGATGTATTGAAGATTCTCGCCACTGACCCAGGCTCAGTAAAAGACTTCGCCGCGTTTTCCCGACAGACCGGCAACGAACTTTTGTCGAGCGAAGAAATCAATAAGGAGTTCGAGTTTTACATGCGGCGGAAATAGTGCTGACTCGCGTGACGGCGTGTCATCAGCACCAACCGGCGAGATTGCTCAAGTCCTCAGCTCAGCCGCGCTAATTGCCCCGCCAGTTTTTCGCGTAGCGATATAAATCCGGCCAGGCGTTCGCGTTCCACGGCAACTACCTGCGCTGGCGCGCGCGCAACAAAATTTTCGCTGCCAAGTTTGTTTTCCGCTTTCAAAATTTCGCCGCTGACGCGATCAATTTCTTTGTTCAAACGAATTTTTTCGTCGGCAAGATTGATTTCGATTTTCAACATCAAACGGAAATTGCCGACGATCTGAACCGGCGCGTCGGAGTCCGGCAAGGCGCTCACCGCGCTCACTTCAGCAAGTCGTGCCATCGCAGCCAAATACGGCGCATAGCTTTCCAGACGGGCAGTTTCGGCAGTTGTTGTGCCGCAGCCAATCAAGGGAACTTTTTGCGCTGGCGACAAATTCATTTCGCCACGCAAACTTCGGCAAGCGTTCACCATCGCTTTCAACTGATCCACCCACGCCACCGCTGTTAAATCACAGCGCGACAGGTCAGCTTTCGGATAGGCTTGCGTCATGATGGTTGCGCTGGCACCGGCCTCAAGACGACCAGCAACCGGCGCGACTTTTTGCCACAACTCCTCGGTGATAAATGGAATCAACGGGTGCGCCAAGCGCAATGTGGTTTCGAGCACGCGAACCAGCGTAAGGCGTGTGGCGCGCTGCTGTGCTGGAGAGCCAATCTGGATTTGAACTTTGGCTAATTCCAAATACCAATCGCAGTATTCGTCCCAGACAAATTCGTAAATTGCCTTGGACAATAAATCGAAACGGTAGTCGGCAAAATGTTTGGCAACCTCTGCTTCGACGCCTTGCAATTGACTGACTATCCAGCGGTCGGCGGGCGAAAAATCCAAGTACGTTTCTTGACTACAAGGGCCTTCCGTGCGGCTTTCCACGCCACAATCCTGGCCTTCGCAGTTCATCAACACAAAACGCGTGGCGTTCCATAATTTGTTGCAGAAGTTTCGATAACCTTCGCAGCGCTGCATATCAAATTTGATGTCTCGACCCGGACTGGCGAGGCTCAAAAAGGTGAAGCGCAGGGCGTCGGTGCCAAATGCCGGAATGCCGTTGGGGTAATCCTTGCGGGTACGTTTTTCTATCTTCGGCGCGTCTTTCGGATACATCAATCCAACGGTGCGTTTCTTGACCAAGTCATCAATGTTGATGCCATCAATCAAGTCGATAGGGTCGAGCACATTTCCTTTCGACTTGCTCATTTTTTGGCCTTCGGCATCGCGAATCAGGCCATGTACATAGACATGATGAAAGGGAATTTTTCCGGTGAGATGTTTGGTCATCATCACCATACGCGCGACCCAAAAAAAGATGATGTCAAAGCCGGTGACGAGCACCGTCGAAGGCAAATACAAATCCAACGCGGGGTTGGATTTGGCTGGCCATTCTGGCGTCCAATCGAGCGTCGAAAACGGCCACATGGCCGACGAAAACCAGGTGTCGAGCACATCCTCGTCTCGCTTAAGCTCGCCTGCGTAGCCATCCGTCAAGGCTAGTGCGCGCGCCTCCCCGGCATCGTGCGCCACATAAATCCGCCCATCGTCGGCATACCAAGCCGGAATCTGATGTCCCCACCAAAGTTGCCGCGAGATGCACCAATCCTGAATATTGCCCAGCCATTGGTTGTAGGTATTCACCCAATTCTCGGGGACAAATTTAATCTCGCCCGACGCCACACAAGCCATCGCCTTGCTGACAATACTGCTACCGTCCGCGCCGACTTTGCTCATCGCCACGAACCATTGATCGGTGAGCATAGGCTCGATCACCGCGCCAGTTCTATCGCCTACCGGCACAGTGTTTTTATGCGGAACCGCTTTTTGCAAAAATCCCAAGGTTTCCAAATCCGCCAACACCGCTTTGCGGCAATCATATCTATCCATCCCGCGATAGGCCGCCGGTGCG
>JANYAW010000092.1 GCA_025361105.1 Rhodocyclaceae bacterium
TTGCCGATGAGGGCGATGCCCCTGCCCAATGGCGCTTGGCACAGCTAGGTACGTATCGCGCTGAACTCGATAGCATCGCAAATGACCTGCCAACCCAGCATCCGATTTTTCTGGCCTTGAGGCCGGTGATTTGTGAATATCAACTTCCGCTGCAACTTTTTTATGATTTGCTCGATGCCTTTTCGCAAGACGTGGTCAAGGATCGCTACACCGATTTTGTCGAACTAAGCGACTATTGTGCGCGATCAGCCAATCCAATCGGGCGGATGTTGCTGCATTTATTCGGTCAAAGTAGCGCTGAACAATTGCAGCAGTCCGATGCGATTTGCAGCGCATTGCAGCTCATCAATCATTGGCAAGATGTGGGAATTGATGCGCTTAAAGGAGATATGGGACGGATCTATTTGCCGCAAGACGATCTGGCGCATTTTGGAATTTCGGAAGCTGACATACGACGGCGTGTCACCAGCACCAACTGGCGAAATTTGATGCAGTTCCAAATCGATCGAGCCCGTGATTTGATGTTGCTGGGTGCGCCTTTGGGATGGGCCTTGCCGGGTCGATTTGGCATGGAAATTCGCGCCATCGTGGCGGGCGGTCTGCGGGTGGCTGACAAAATTGAAGCTTGCGACTTTGACGTTTTCGAGCGTCGCCCGACCTTGAAGGCATGGGACTGGCCTACGATATTTTGGGCGACCCTGGTAAGACCATTGTGAACCTCAGCGCTAACGCCTACTGTCAGGACAAGGCCGCCGCCAGTGGCTCGTCGTTCTATTACAGCTTTTTGTTTTTGGAGCCACCACGCCGTCAGGCCATCACGGCCTTGTATGCGTTTTGCCGTGAAGTTGATGACGTGGTCGACGAATGTCCTGACCCCGCCCTGGCAGCGACCAAGCTGGCGTGGTGGCGTAAGGAAGTAGCCGCCCTCTACGCAGGAAATCCCAGCCATCCGGTGACGCTGGCTTTGACTGAGGCGATGCAGAAATTTTCGATTCCACAAGAACAGTTGCAAGAAATCATCGACGGCATGGAAATGGATTTGCAACAGGCGCGTTATGCCGATTTCAAATCGCTGCATTTGTATTGCTATCGTGTCGCCAGCGTGGTCGGTTTATTGGCCGCCGAAATCTTCGGCTACACCGACCGCCGCACGCTGAAGTACGCGCACGACCTTGGCCTTGCATTTCAGCTCACCAACATCATTCGTGATGTCGGTGAGGACGCGCGGCGTGGTCGAATTTATTTGCCGCAGGACGAACTGCAAAAATTTGGCGTGACGGAAACAGATTTGATCGCATCGCGTTATTCGGAAAATTTCACTGCACTGATGCGGTTCCAATTGCAACGTGCGCGCGCCATGTACGCGCAAGCCTTCGCGCAACTGCCGCAGGCCGACCGCAAGACGCAGCGCGCTGGCCTCATCATGGCGGCCATTTATCAATCGACGCTGGACGAAATCGAACGCGACGGTTGCCAAGTGTTGCATCAGCGAATCGCCCTCACACCACTGCGTAAACTCTGGATCGCGGGTCGCACCTGGCTAAGCGCATGAGCACTGCTCCGCAAAAAATCGCCGTCATCGGCGCGGGCTATGCAGGCATGGCCGCTGCCGCCGTGCTTGCCGCCGAAGGAAAAATCGTCGACGTGTTTGAAACCTCGCGCACCCTCGGCGGTCGTGCGCGCGCCGTGCCGCTGAGCGAAGAGACGCTCGATAACGGTCAACACATCCTGGTCGGCGCCTACACAGAAACTTTACGGTTGATGAAAATGGTCGGGGCTGATCCGACAAAATTGCTCAAACGGATTCCACTTCGTCTGGAGTTTCCCGGCGAATTTTTGTTAGTCGCACCACGTTTGCCCGCACCTTTGCATTTGGCATTCGCGCTGATCACCGCTCACGGAATTACTTGGCGCGAAAAATTCGCAGCAGTGCGGTTGATGCAGGGATTGCAGCGCGATAATTTTCGCATTCAACCGGATATTTCTGTTGCGCAGTGGCTAGCCAACCATCCGACGGCGTGTCACCAGCACCAACTGAGAAAGGTAATGTGGGAGCCACTATGCATCGCTGCGCTCAACACGCCGGTCGCCGATGCCTCTGCGCAAGTTCTAGCCAATGTCCTGCGCGATAGCCTCGCCAGCCATCGTGCAGCGAGCGATTTCTTGTTGCCACAAGTCGACCTTTCCAATTTATTCCCCGAACCCGCCGCAGCTTTTGTCGAGGCACGCGGTGGCAAAATTCATCGCCAACATCGCGTCGCCAGCTTGCGTCGAGTCGACAATCATTGGCAAATCGACGATGCGCAAATCTACGACCAAGTCATCCTTGCCGTCGCGCCGTATCATCTGGCCGCATTGGTTCCCGAGCTTGCCGCGTCGGTCGGGCATTTTGCGTGGGAGCCGATAGTCACGACCTACCTCACGTATCCCGAGCATATTCGTTTACCGCAAGCCATGCTCGGCATTTCCGATGGCTACGCGCAATGGCTATTTGATCGCGGAGTTTTGTGCGGACAACGCGGCATGATTGCCGCCGTCATCAGCGCACGAGGAAGGCATCTGGGTATTCCGATGGCGGAACTGGAGCGCCACATCCACGCGGAAATTGGTCGCCTGATTCCTGCCTTGCCTGAACCGATAAAAGTACAAACTATCACCGAAAAACGTGCCACGTTTTCGTGCACTCCAAATCTAAAGCGCCCCGCCATGCAGACAAATTTGCCGGGACTATTTCTCGCTGGTGATTACGTCGCGGGCGACTATCCGGCAACCATTGAAGGCGCAGTGCGCGCTGGCGTCGCCGCGGCGAAAGCTGCCGCTCTTGCCGCCAATGCCCCTGATAAACTTCCAGCACAAATAACTGAAAAGCGCTGATTAAAACCATGAAAGCAGTCATCCTCGCTGGTGGTCTCGGCACTCGCTTAAGCGAAGAAACCGTGTTGCGCCCCAAGCCTATGGTCGAGATCGGTGGCAAACCGATTTTGTGGCACATCATGAAAGGCTACGCACATTTCGGCATCACCGATTTTGTGGTTTGTCTGGGCTACAAAGGCTATATGGTGAAAGAATATTTCGCCAACCTGGCTTTGCACACCTCGGACGTCAGCATCGATTTGGCGCACAACAAAGTAGCACTTCATAGCGGCAACGCCGAGCCTTGGAAAATTGCGCTGATGGATACCGGCGACGCGACGCAAACGGGCGGTCGCTTGCAGCGAATCCGGCATCTCGTTGAGGATGAAAACTTTTGCATGACCTATGGCGATGGCGTGGCCGACATTAGTATTCACGACTTGCTGGCGTTTCATCACCGCGAAAATTGCGCCGCGACCGTGACTGCGGTGCGCCCACCCGCAAGATTTGGCCGCTTGGACTTGGTAGGCAACAAAGCGCGCGGCTTTCAGGAAAAACCGCGTGGCGATGGCGACTGGATTAACGGTGGTTTTTTTGTGCTCTCGCCAAGCGCACTTGATTGCATTGATGGCGACAACATGCTTTGGGAAAAGGAACCGATGCAGCGCTTGGCCGCCGATGGACAGCTTGCGGCATTTCGACATGACGGGTTTTGGCAGCCGATGGATACCCTGCGCGAAAAAAATCAACTCGAAGCGCTTTGGGCCAGCGGTAAAGCGCCTTGGAAATTGTGGCCGTGACACTTGCTCGGGTAGATCCAAATTTCTGGGCCGGACGCGATGTATTCGTTACCGGCCACACTGGTTTCAAAGGCGCTTGGCTTTCACTCTGGCTACAACAAATGGGTGCCAAGGTCACCGGCTTTTCGCTCGCATCGCCAACCACACCCAATTTGTTCGAGGCCGCGCAAATCGCCGATGGCATGACTTCAGTGATTGGTGACGTTCGTGATTTTGAATTGCTCGTCGCGACATTGAGAAAAAGCCGCGCCAGCATCGTCTTTCATTTGGCCGCGCAGTCGATAGTCAGTGAGGGCTATCGCCTTGCACGCGAGACCTTCGCGATCAATCTGACGGGCACGGTAAATCTGCTTGAGGCGATTCGCGAATGTGAAAATATCGCAGCGGCGGTCATCATCACCAGCGATAAATGCTACGCGCCGTCTGCCAGCGCCACGCCCTTGATCGAAGGCGATCCGCTCGGCGGCAAAGATCCGTATAGCGCGAGCAAAAGTTGCGCCGAAATCGCAGTGGCATCGTGGCGACATTCTTTTTTTACCGAATCGCAATCCACGCGAATTGCCACCGCGCGCGCAGGCAATGTGATCGGCGGTGGCGACTGGTCGGTGCATCGGTTGCTGCCCGATATTGCCCGCGCATTCATCGCTAACGAAGCATTAAAGCTGCGCATGCCAAATGCGATTCGTCCGTGGCAACATGTGCTCGACGCGCTCAGCGGCTACTTGCAATTGGCCGAGAAGCTCTGCGCTGACGATGGCGTCAACTTCGCCCGCGCATGGAACTTCGGCCCCGTCGCCGCCGATCACCTCACCGCACTACAAGTTGCTGAACGTTGCGCGAAACTTTGGGGCGAAACGGCACGAGTCGAGATTGCCGCAAGCAACTTTCAATACGAAACACAAAACTTGCGTCTTGATACCGCACTGGCGCACCAGCTACTGAACTGGTACCCCACCTGGTCCGCCGATGAAGCCTTACGCCAAACACTGAGCTGGTATCGCCAATGGCCTGGTGCATCTGCTGACACACAGAGAATACGCAGCATGACAGTCGCTCAAATCAACGAATACGACGTTCACGCCGCCACTCCATTGCACTAAATTTCATCAAATCTATACTCGCCAGTTGGTGCTGGTGACACGCCGACAAATGCAAACTCTGGAACAACAACGTCAAGAAATTCTCGCCAAAGTCCGCGACTACGCGGCGCAAAAGGAACGCGCTCAGCCGTTTCTGCCGGGAATATCTACAGTGCCACCGGCGGGCAAAGTGCTCGATGCAAATGCCTACGTCGCACTGGTCGACGCGGCACTCGACGGATGGCTGACCACTGGTCGGTTCAACGACGAATTTGAAAGACTAATCGCTGCACGTATCGGCGTGTTGCGAGCGATTACCGTCAACTCCGGTTCATCGGCAAATCTCCTGGCACTCACCGCGCTGACTTCGCCGCTGCTTGGCAACAAAGCGCTCAAGCCCGGCGATGAAGTTATAACCGCTGCCGCCGGTTTCCCGACCACCATCAATCCGATTTTGCAAAACCAATTGACACCGGTTTTTGTCGATTCCGAACTCGCGACGTACAACCCCAGCGTCGACGCAATCGCCGCCGCCATCACCTCGCGCACCCGAGCCATCATGCTCGCTCATGCGCTCGGCAATCCATTTGACGCGCAGCGATTGCGCACGCTCGCTGATGAACACAATCTGTGGCTCATTGAAGATTGCTGTGATGCATTTGGTTCCCTGCACCACGGCAAATCCGTCGGCAGTTTTGGGCATGTCGGCACACTGAGTTTTTATCCGGCGCATCACATCACCACCGGCGAAGGCGGCGCGGTATTCACCGACGACCCTACCATCGCCCGCGCCGTCGAATCCTTGCGCGACTGGGGTCGCGACTGCTATTGCGCCCCCGGCAAAGACAACACCTGTGGCAAACGTTTCGATTGGCAACTCGGCGAACTGCCCTGTGGTTACGACCACAAATACACTTATTCGCATCTGGGTTACAACCTCAAAATCACCGACATGCAGGCGGCTTTAGGTGTGGCGCAGATCGCCAGACTCGACGAGTTCGTTACCGCACGCCGACGAAATTTTGATTACCTGCGCGCCGCCTTGCTGCCCTGCAAAGAACTTTTAATCTTGCCAGAAGCCAGCATCGACAGCCAACCCGCGTGGTTTGGATTTCTCATTACCTTGAAAGAAAATGCGCCATGCACGCGCGTCGATTTGCTGCGCTATCTCGACCAAAACAAAATCGGCACACGCTTACTGTTCGCCGGCAACGTCACGCGACAACCGTATATGAAAGGCCGCGACTACCGCATCAGCGGTGCGCTGACCAACGCCGACATCATCACCGAGCGCAGTTTTTGGGTCGGGATTTATCCCGGTCTCTCCACGACAATGATCGATTTCACTGCTGCCAAAATCAGTGAATTCCTCGGCATCGGTTTTTGACGGCGTGCTTATTTGCCAAACTCAAGCACCAAACACATGACAGCTTATTTGACAGCCCAGCGCCACATCGTTTTCGATCTCGACGGCACATTGATAGATTCCGCGCCAGGAATCATTGCGGCTTTTCGTGCGGTGTTAGCTGCCAAACAAATATCACCCCAGTGCGCGTTGAACGATGCATTGATTGGACCACCGTTGGCCGAAACGATGACTCGGCTTACTGGCGTTGGCGAGCCACATGCGCTCAAGGAATTGATCGACGCATTTAAGCTTTGCTATGACGACGAAGGTATCCGCACAACCCATGCCTATGATGGAATCGATGCGCTACTGGGCGAGTTGCGCAAAAAAAATTTCGGCCTCCATATCGCCACCAACAAACGCCTCGCACCAACACAATCCTTGGTGACGCAACTGAAATGGTCGGCCTATTTTTCGTCGCTCAACGCACTCGACATGGTCACACCGCGCTTGCCGGACAAAGCCGCATTACTAGCGCTAATGCTGACGACACAAGGTCTCGTTGCGAATGAGTGTGTTTATGTGGGCGACAAGCATGAGGATGGCATCGCCGCCGATGTGAATAAAATTCCCTTTGTCGCAGTAGCTTGGGGCTATGGCGATTTTGACCAAGCCACACTCCCTGCACATTGGCAAATCGCCGCAACGCCGAGCACTTTGTGCACCATGCTTGGCATT
>JANYAW010000115.1 GCA_025361105.1 Rhodocyclaceae bacterium
CGAGCATCCGATACTCGTCAATTCGATCATCACCTTTGCTGACGAATGGAGTCGTAGTGACCAGGCTTGGCTCCATTCGCTTTTCGTTAGCCGCTGTAGCGGAGCGCCAATTGCTAATGGTCATATTGATTCCTCTGGTGAAGGAATCATTTTTCATAGCTAAGCGACGATCAGTGTCGTTTAAAACCTTGCGTGCTCGGCTGCTTCCGCTCGGCGAAGTTCAATGCTTACTCTGCGTAGTAATCGTTTAGATTTTCCGCCATATCGCGAAACTCGCGGCGCAACGCCGCTGGCTTTAGTACCTCAACTTCGTCACCGAAGCTCTTGAGCCACAGCCTGAGTTCTAAGGTATCTGTCACGGTTGCTCGTAGCAAAACGTTGTCTTCGTCCACCGTGGTAATTACCTGATCTTGTGCGATTGGCGATTCGCGCAAATGTATCGCCACATGGTTGAGAAACTCTGCCTCAAGTTTGACTGTGCGCGGATTCAATGGAATTCCAAATTCACCCCTAGCAATGTAGTTATCAATGGAAAAATCCTTGGGTCGTTCGGTTGACGTGTTCAGGATGGTCGCCGCGTTCATGCGATGCAACGCAAGTTGGCGTAAATCTTTGTGGCCATCGAAGACGCAAACGAGATACACCGTGCGATTTCGTACTACCAAGGCCAAAGGAGAAAGAACCTGGCGGGAAGCATCCAGCTCAGCGTCGCCGTCCGCATTCTTGCTGTACGAGACCTCCAGTTTGCAGTCCTGCAATACCGCTTGGTAAACGGCGGTTTGTACGCTCTGATCAATTACGGGCGCACTTCTCGGCAATCCCTGAGGCAAGATACGAATCTTGTTTGGCCATTTGGCCAGACCATTGCCCTGCTCGTCGAGTACCTTGTGAGCAGAAGTAAACCAAGGTTGAAGCGACGCCAAGGTGCTGGCTGGCAATACCGAATGAAGGTGTGTTTCTGCCATATGAAACGCCAACGCAGCCTCGGGCTCCAAACCGGGGATGTCAAATTGTCCTGCTTCAGGCAGCCAGCTCCAGCCCTGAGGTTTGCTTTGATCGGCAGCTAGCGGCAATACTTCCGCAAGATTGTTGAGGTCACGCTGAATGGTTCGCAAGTCGACTGCAAATCCAGCATCGGTGATGCGCTGGAATAAGTCGCCGGTGCCAATCCGGCGCGGTGATCTTGGAATCATCCGCAACATTGTCCATTGGCGCAGCAAAGTACTCCTCATGGTGTTCTTGGGCGTACGCGACATGTTCTGTTCCTCTCGCTTGGATGCCGACAGTGTGTCATGACTATACGACGCTGGTTGTCGTTTACTTTGTTACTTTGCTTACGGGCTATTTGTGGAGGAATTCAGCCATGCGGCAATCCAATCGACGATTCAACTGTTGGCGCTAGATATTGGGATGTGATGAACCATGACCGCACAATTAAAAGCCCAATACCAAGCGATGCTAGGAGAATTTCGCAATGAAGGTCTTGATACAAGCCCCATTGAGTCCTGGACAGATGTTGTCGATCAACTCGTTTGTCGCAACCGGCAGCAAATGGTCGTTGCCCTGCCAGTCTTCGCGCTGCTGCTTGTCGAGTTTCCAGATGTCCCGATCTATATGGAAATCGCAGCGCTGGTTGATCGAGGCGATTCGCTCATTGAGCCACTGTCATCGAGTTTTTGCATAAGCAAAGGTCACATTCGATTTTTGAACCGGAAAGGTCCGGCGATTGTGGGAGCAGAGTGGCTTCGTTTTCCGGACGAATTGGTCGAAGCAATCGCTATCGTTAAGATCGATAACCTCCCACGCAGTCGGAGCGATTGGATTGTGTTCGGAGAATTTTGGCGTGGGTGTAGAGGGCTAGTCGCTGATTCTGATGACACAGATTGGCGACACTGGATGAGCCGATGCTCTTTGGACGTCATGAGAACCTACGTACTCAATGAGCTTTGTGCTAAATCCTATGCTGCGAGCGCAAGAAAGCTTAATCGTCTTCTCAACCGAAACATCAGGCAATTGGCTAGCCTGCGGGACTACATCAAATTTGTCGAACAATGGTGTAAAGGGCAGGCAATCAAGACAGGAATTCTTCAAGTAGGGCGTCACGCGTATGAATCGATTGGGACTGACTTCCTTATGCGTTATTCGGCCATCAAGCTGATCGAACAATCCTGTCGGTGGCATAGAGAGATTTTCCAGGCCGATAGAGACCCTTTGGAGGCCGCGTTTTTCGAAACTGTTTGCCAATTTGACTGCCAAATATTGGATTGGCCACCCTTACCGTGCATGCCTATGCGGATTGGCGCAATCATCGTGCATTCGTTGACCGATGTTTACCAATTGAAAGACGAGGGCCGTCAACTTGAGCATTGTGTCGGGCAGTATTTTTACTTATGCGTGCTTGGTGATAGCCATATTATTTCGCTGAGGAATGCAGACGGTGTTGCTTTATCTACCGCCGAAATCAGGGTATTTGTGGATTCTGAACTGGGTCTGACTGTCCAGGCCGTCCAGCATCAGGCGCAAGGCAATGGTGAACCAAAAGGTGATTGCGTTACAGCGCTTTCGGCAACCCTGCTGCACCTAAACGATGAGAGAACACAACCGGCTTTACGCGATTTGCTTAGATTTCATGAGAACCGCCGGCAAACGATCCCGGTGAGGATTGGACCCGATTTTGGTTGGTTCGATCGTGATTTTTACACCGAATTGATGCAGAGGATACTTCCCGATTTCGACAATGCGGTCATGTGGTTGGAGGAGCGTATTGACGAGATAAGGGGCTTGTCGCTGCATCGAAATGAACTGATCGGCGAACGAATGAGCCAACTTGGATTTGGAGACGAACTTACTGAAGATCGAGCAATGGAAATATTCCGTGATACAGGAAATTCTGAAATCTGGGACATCCCGGACGTTACTTAATGCTACTGGTAAATTGTGTATTGCCCTGAAATTCGCCAGTTGGTGCTGGTGACACGCCGTGACGAGACATCGTTGCATCGAAGCCGACATAAAACTCAGCCATCAACCGGCTGCGCAGGCGTATCCAGAATCAATTGATAGAAGCCAAGATCAAGCCATTGCCCAAACTTGAATGCCGCGTGCTTGATGGTTCCGGCATGGGTAAATCCGAGTCGCTCGTGTAAGGCAATACTGCCTGCATTACTCATTTCGATGCCACCTATCATGAGGTGATATTGCTGCTCGGTGGCGCGGATAATGAGGCGTTGCAATAGGGCTCGTCCGACCCCATTGCCGCGATGCTGATGATGAACATAGACCGAATGTTCGACCGAATATTTATAGGCCGGCCATGCGCGAAAAATGCCGTAACTAGCGAAACCAAGTAGCTGCCCGCCGTGGTCTATGACGCCGATTACGGGGAATCTGCAGCTCGCCTTGACCTTGAACCATTCGACCATGCGTTCGGGTGTGCGCGGCCGGTAATCAAACAGCGC
>JANYAW010000129.1 GCA_025361105.1 Rhodocyclaceae bacterium
CGCCACCGTAGCGATCTCACTCGGTCCGACTTCCAACAGTGGTGACGGCGTGTCACCAGCACCAACTTGCCGTGCCGCGATTTCCATTGCTTTGAGCGGCTGCGTAATTCGAAACACAATCAGCCACGCGCCAGCCAGCGCTAATAAAAATGCCGCAACACCCCAGCCTATCCACGATAGCGGCAACACGCGCTCAAGTCGTTCGCGCGGTAACGCCGCCCAGTATTCCTCCTCGTCATCGTCTTCGATGCGAAAGCTGACAAACAACCCGCGCTCACCGTTGCGCTCCAGCGTAACCCGCGTACGGGGCCCGAGTTGTTCGCGAGCAATTTCCTCGACGCGCCGACTCATGCCATCGGTCGGTAATGGCACTATGGTTTCATCGGCATCGGATGGATAAACGTGTATGCCTTCGCGATCCGACAGTTCGCGCAATAACACCACACGCGCATCCGGCCGCGCCGCTAGCAGTGCCGCGCGGGTGAGATTGGCCACGCTGGCAAGCATTTGCGCGATCTGCCGCGCACGGGGTTCGCGGTCGTAAAGGCTAAAAATTGAAAACCATGCGGCGACCGAAAGCATCATCACCATCGCCACCAACAGAAACGTTCGCCACAATAACGAACGCGGAAGGATGCGCAGGAGCAGCGTGAATGCTGGCCGCATCAAGCGGTTTTGATGCCGTCCGGAATAAACACGTAACCAAAGCCCCACACAGTTTGTAAATAGCGTGGCTTGGCGGCATCGTCCTCCACCAGTTTGCGCAAGCGCGACACTTGCACATCAATCGCGCGGTCAAACACTTCGTATTCGCGACCACGTGCCAGCTCCATCAACTTGTCGCGACTCATCGGCTGGCGCGGATGTTCAAGCAGGGCTTTGAGCAAGGCGAATTCGCCAGTGGTGAGAATCTGCGTTTCGTTGTCGCGGCTCAATTCACGGGTGGAAAGGTTGACCACGACGCGGCCAAACTTAATCACGCCATCTTGCGCGGCGGGTGTGCCCGGATGCGCAGGGGCGACGCGTCGACGCAACACCGCACCGATACGCGCCACCAGTTCGCGAGGATTGAATGGCTTGGGCAAGTAATCATCGGCACCCATTTCAAGCCCGACAATGCGATCAATCTCGTCACCTTTGGCGGTCAGCATGATGATGGGCATGGTCATATTTTCACCACGCAAACGGCGACAAATTGTTAAACCATCTTCCCCCGGCAACATTAAATCGAGCACCATCAAATCGTAAAGCTCACGCGTCAGCGCACGATTCATGCTCTCGCTATCAGGCACGGCTTTAACAGTAAAGCCCTGTTCTGCCAAGTAGCGCTCAAGTAATTGACGCAATCTCAGGTCATCATCAACGACCAAAATCTTGGCCTTGGATTCGGACACCGCGTTGCTCGCGATATGGTGTGTCGTGGTTGTTTTGATTTCGTTCATGGCATGCATCCTAATGGGCTGGCCGATATCTTACCCGTCGCATTTACAAACGATTACAAAGGCCACGCAAAGGCACACAGGCGACTGCCTAGAATGGCGAGGTGAAGAATTTTGATGGAATGCGGGACGTGCTGAAAGTGGACCTGACGACACGAAAAACGACGGAAATATCGGGGCAATGGCTAGTCAAGATAGCGATTGTCGGCGTGTTGCTGTGCGCCAACCAAGCGCAAGCACAAGTCATCGTGACGTACAACAGCATCGAATTTAGTGTCGCGGTTGATCGCGGTGAGCTACGCGAACAAATGCGCCGCGAACATCGCGAGCGACTTGAGCGTGGCCTTGCTAACCGTGCCAATCACGCGCCACGGCAGGACTTTGAGCGGCCAGAAGCGAACCAGCCAGAGAGCGACGCACAGCGCGAGCAGCGCGAAGCCGAAATCGCTGCTCGCCGTGCGCGTTGGCAAAGAATGTCGCCCGACGAACGTCAACAACTGCGCCGCGATATCAATCAGGCAGGGCGAAATATCTACCCGCCACCGCCTCGTCGCGAAAGCGAATGAAACGCAAGCTGGAATGACCGGATTTAGTTGCGCTTGTTGCGCATGACCTGCGCCTTCTCACGCACCCAATCACGCTGCTTTTCAGTATCGCGTTTATCGTGTTGTTTTTTGCCCTTGGCCAGCCCGATAGAGAGCTTGACGCGACTCTTGCTGAAATGTAAATCCAGCGGCACCACGGTAAACCCTGACCGTTCAACCTTGCCAATCAGGCGTTTAATTTCACTTTGATTGAGCAGCAATTTGCGCGTCCGCACCGGGTCGACCACGACATGGCTGGACACAGAAATCAGCGGTGTGATGTGCGCACCAATCAAAAAAACTTCGCCACCTTTGAGCACCACATACGCCTCGGAAATTTGCGCGCGTCCAGCTCGAATCGACTTGACCTCCCAGCCTTCGAGCATCAAGCCGGCCTCGTAACGATCCTCAATGAAGTAATCGTGATGGGCTTTTCGATTTTCGGTAATGCTCATGGCGGGCTTATGACGTGATTGTGATGCGTTGACGATGCAAGCAGCATCAAACGTAACGATAGAATCGGCGCATTCTAGAGCAAGGCTTTTATGGCTGATTTAATTCGCGTCGAAGTGGTCTACGCGCTGCCGGATCGACAAGCCGTTCTGGAAGGATGTACCTTGGACCGACAGCTTCGTGGATATCGAGGGCGATGCCAAGCCCAAG
>JANYAW010000151.1 GCA_025361105.1 Rhodocyclaceae bacterium
GTGCCGCAGGGTGAAGAGTGGATTGCCGAGCGCTTGGGCAAATACCATAAAACCCTGCTGCCTGGCCTTAACATCATCATTCCTTATCTTGATTTGGTACGCTACAAGCTGGTGACCAAGGACATTATTCTGGATGTGCAAGAGCAGGAAGTGATCACCAAGGACAATGCAGTGATTCTGACCAACGCGATTGCGTTTATCAAGATTACCGACCCGATAAAGGCGGTGTACGGCGTGACGGACTTCTCTGAAGCGATACGCAATATGATTATGACCACGCTGCGTTCCATCATCGGCGAGATGAATTTGGACGAGGCATTGTCGAACCGCGACAAGATCAAAGTCCGTCTGCGCGAGAGCATTGCCGATGAAGCGATTGACTGGGGTTTGACAGTCAAGTCGGTCGAAATTCAGGACATCAAGCCGTCCGAATCGATGATCCGTGCGATGGAAGCGCAAGCCTCCAGCGAGCGCGAACGCAAAGCGGTGGTGATACGCGCAGAAGGCACCAAGCAATCGACGATTTTGAATGCCGAAGCGCAATTGCAAGCGGCACGTTTGCAAGCCGAAGCGCAAGTCACACTAGCCGAAGCGAGTGCCGAATCAATCAAACGCGTGGCGGCAGCTTTGGGTGGCGACGACGCGCCTGTGCGGTTTTTGCTTGGCGAACGATACATCAAGGCATTGGCTACGTTGGCGAGCTCCGAAAACGCCAAAACAGTGGTGCTTCCTGCCGATTTGCAAGATGCATTGCGCGGCATGTTTGCCAAGCCGCGCGCATAATTTACGGATAGTTTTTGCCGATGCGTTTGCTGGCGTTTGAAACCGCGACCAAACATTTGTCAGTCGCGTTGTGGATCGATGGCGCGCTGATCGAACGCCACGAAGTCCTGCCCAATAGCGGGGCGGAACGATTGTTGCCGTGGGTGCATGAGATTCTCGCCGAAGCCTCGATCAGCTTGCAGCAACTCGATGGCATTGCCTTCGGCGCCGGACCCGGCGGCTTCACCGGTTTGCGTTTGGCTTGCGGCGTGACCCAAGGTTTGGCATTCGGTTTGGATATTCCGGTGATGCCAATTTCGACGTTGCAAGCCTTGGCACTGGCATCGGGTGAGCAGTTTGTTTGGACGTGTTTGGATGCGCGCATGAATGAGATTTATGCGGCGGCTTATGAAGTCAATGGTGATGAAGTGCGGGAACTTTTGCCACCGATGTGTGGTGGAAACGGCGTGTTACCAGCACCAACTGGCGAAAATTGGGTTGGTGTCGGTGACGGGTTCATAACGCATAGAGATGGCCTTCGCGCACGCAAACCAGATATATTAAAAGTGCTGCCAAATATCTATCCAACTGCGGTTGCCGTCGCCCGTTTGGCGGCACCAAAATTTGCACGTGGTGAGGGCATCAATGCAGCGCAGGCACAACCAATTTATGTGCGCGATAAAGTGGCATTGACGACACAAGAGCGTCTCGCCAAAGGAGGCTTGAATTGAATATTGATCGGCGCAATGTGCAGCGACATTTCGGGCGAGATTTCATGCCGATGACGGCCGCAGAGGTTGACGAAGTGTTGGCGGTCGAAGCGCAAGTCCAAGTGCATCCATGGACGCGCGGACAGTTTCACGATTCGCTCATCGCCAGTCATGCAATGTGGGTGATGAGTAAGGATGATGTGCTGGTGGGTTATGCGGTCACCATGAACGTGGTTGACGAAGTGCACCTGCTCAACATTGGCGTGCCGACTGAAGTTCAAGGCAAGGGGCATGGCAGCGCTTTGCTCAGCTACATCATCGAATTGGCTTGGCACAGTAGCGCTAAACGCGTGCTGCTGGAAGTGCGCGTCAGCAACCTACCCGCGATTGCTTTGTATGCGCGTTGCGGCTTCAAAGAAATCGGTCGGCGGCGTTCCTACTACGCTGCATTTGAAGGCCGCGAAGATGCCATCGTGATGGCGCGCGAGCTGGCGTGAGTGTAGAGACCGCGGTGAGCACACTGACGCGTGAACAAACGCTGCGTGAAATGGGATTGGGTCCGTTGTGGAAATTACGCATCCCAGATCCCGCCGAAGACGCAGTTGCCTTTCCTCTTTCGTTGCCAGAGAGGGATCGGGGGAGATCGGGTGAGGGAGTCACACCAGTTGGTGCTGACAACCCGCCGTCACTTGACTGGCCAGCCCTACAAAGTACCGTTGCTACCTGTCGCTCATGCACGCTCTGCGAACAGCGCAAACAAGCTGTGCTCGGCATCGGTGATATCCACGCCGATTGGCTATTTGTCGGTGAAGGCCCTGGTGCAGATGAAGACGCGAAAGGACAGCCCTTCGTTGGCCAAGCTGGAAAATTGCTCGACAACATGCTCGCCGCCGTTCAACTTAAACGTGGTCACGATGTGTACATCGCCAATGCCGTCAAGTGCCGCCCACCCGGCAATCGCACGCCGACCGATGAAGAATTGAATTCGTGTCGCCCCTATTTGCAGCGACAAATTGCGCTGATCAAGCCGCGTTTGATTGTGGCGCTTGGTGGTACCGCGGCCAAGACGCTCTTGCAGCGCGACGATATAAAAGTCGGCACGCTACGCGGACAGGTGCATGATTGTGATGGCATACCGATGATCGTCACTTATCATCCATCCTATCTGCTACGCAGTCCGATGGAAAAAGCCAAAGCGTGGGAAGACCTTTGCTTGATGCGACGAACCATGTTTGATTTGAAACAATAACATTGCACAATAAATACGCTAAAACCGGGAAAACCAGAGGGCAACCATCATGACTACCACCAATAAATCGAAAATTATTTACACACTCACCGACGAAGCTCCACTGTTGGCGACTTATTCATTCTTGCCTATCATCAAAGCGTTCACCGCGCCTGCCGGTGTTGATGTGGTCGGCAGCGATATTTCGGTCGCGGCGAGAATACTTGCCGAGCTATCCGAATTCCTCACGGATGAGCAAAAAGTGCCGAACAATTTGGTCGAGTTGGGGCGACTCACGCATTTGCCCGACACCAACATCATCAAGTTGCCCAACATCAGCGCCTCGGTGCCGCAACTGATCGCGGCGATCGAAGAACTGCAGGCGAAGGGCTTCAAGGTCCCCGACTTTCCCGAAGAAGTGAAGAACGACGAGGACAAGAAGCTCAAGGAGCGGTATTCGAAGGTCGTCGGCAGCGC
>JANYAW010000183.1 GCA_025361105.1 Rhodocyclaceae bacterium
GCCGTTGGGTGGGTGCGCGGTTGCTCATATGGGGTGACAATTCACGCTTTTTTAATCGCAAAGCTTTCGATATGACACATACTTTTTATGCCAAACACGGCGGCAAAACCATGTTGATCGCGCGCTTCCTGCCCTTCGTTCGAACCTTCGCACCCTTTGTCGCGGGGATAGGCGTGATGCACTACGGGCGGTATTTTTTGTACGATTTGGCGGGTGCTTTGTTGTGGGTTTTGTCGATGACCTTGCTCGGCTATTGGTTTGGCAATGTGCCGTGGGTGAAGGCGAACCTCTTGCTGATAGTGTTTATCTTGATTGCGATTCCGGGGTTCGGCATTGTCTTCGCGTGGGTGCGTCAACGTTTTGCTGCCCAAGCGAGTTAACTCTATGAGTCAAGCATGAGAGCGTGGCGCGCTTGGCGCTTGATAGTGCTTGCTATGTTGATGCAAAGCTGCGCGCAGAACACGGTAATCGATAGATCGTCTGGCCGCGAGGTAGTGAAAACGACCAGCAGTTTTGATGTCAAGCAAGTGGCCAAATCTGATATTGATCGTTTTGCCGATACCTATCGGCGCGAGCTGTTTGGCAATCTGAGGGTCTTGGCCGAAAAACTGTATCGACGCAATCCGCGTGAATGGAAAAAGAGCGGGCATGTCAGTGTAGAAGTTGCGCTCGACAAATTGCTCGATCCGCGTACCGGTTGGCGCTCCGGCGAGATCGGTGAGCGGCAGGGTACGGATGCAATTTTGTTGGCTCTGCAAGTGGATTTTGCGGGAGATAGGGTGGCGGCATTTATCAACGGATTGGGCGGTATGTTTAACGCGGCATTTGAAAACAAAACGGAATTTTTTATGCTTGACGGATTGGAAGCACAAAAGTTTTACAACAGCGCGCGCAATGTCGAAATTGCTGCGTGGAAACTTGCCAACGCACGCGATGCAGCGGGCAATTTGTTGTTGCTGAGCAATGAAATGAATGCGCCACCACTGGTGTCCAATCTCAGCTTCGAGCGTGAATTCGGCAAGATGATTGGCCATCTGGATTTGATTACGATTGCGCTGGCGGATCGCAGCAATCGGGCGATTTCACGCGTTGCACAAACTATCGCCAGCGCAGTTTTTTTGCCGGTGGCCATCAAGTGAGTCAAATAATCGTCGGCAATGCAAATGCAACTACGGCGCGTCGCTATGTCGTTTTGGTCTCCGGACGCGGCAGCAATCTGAGCGCCATTCTTGCCGCGTCAAAGCCGGAGCAATGCGCCGCAGTGATTAGCAATCGCGCCGACGCGGGGGCTTTGGAAATTGCCAGAACGCAGGGCATTGCCACCGCTGTTGTGCCGCATCAAGACTATGCGACACGTAATTTGTTTGATAGCGCGCTGGCCGATGTGGTGGCGCGCTACACGCCGGATTTGGTGGTGATGGCCGGATTCATGCGCATTCTTGGGGAACAATTTATCAACCGGTTTGAAGGCCACACGATCAATATTCATCCCTCGTTATTGCCGGCCTTTCCAGGTGTGCGCACCCACGCGCGTGCGCTCGAAGCGGGTGTCAGGACGCACGGTTGTACGGTGCATTTGGTAACCAGCGAGCTTGATGCCGGGCCTATCATCGCGCAGACCAGCGTACCGGTGTTGGCTGGTGACGATGTGGCCGCACTGTCTGCGCGCGTGCTGGTTGAAGAGCATCGCTTGTATCCACGCGTGGTGCAAGATTGGCTGGCGGGGAAGCTTGATCAACGCTTGCGCGAACTCGCGGTGCGGGAGTGCTGAACATGTTGCGTGAGGTTTTTGGATTTTTGCTGATGGCAATTATTTCCGTATCGCCTTTGGCGCAGGCTGGTGACGGTGTGTCTACCAACGAGGTGCCACGCAACGGCGTGTCACCAGCACCAACTGGCGAGGCAAACAAAATCGCGAATTTTTTCCCACGCGAAGGCAGTCTTGAATACACCGTGATGCTTGGCGATGGCGGATTTGTGGTGGGGAAGGCGCGATATGAATGGCGTATTGACGGCAAAACTTATTTGCTAAAAAGTAGCCTCGAACCGACGGGTCTGGCGGCGCTGATTAAGTCCATCAAAGCTGTGCAGCAAAGCCGTGGTGAGCTAACGGCTGGCGGACTCAAACCGCAGGAATTTACCCAGGAACGTGGCAAAGGTCTGGAGCAGGCGCACTTTGATTGGACGCGCGGCATGGTCAAAAATGGCGAGCTTGAAGATGTACTGGTCGCCGGAACTCAGGATATTTTGTCGGTCTATTACCAATTGGCCTGGCTGTCGCCGATACGTGGCTCGGTCGAGATTCCGATTGCTACCGGACACAAGCTCAACCGCTACCGTTTTGAAGTCATCGGTGAAGAAACTTTGGCCATCGAAGACCGCTCACAGCAAGTGACACATCTGCGTGGAAAGACTACCAACGACACAATGGATTTGTGGTTCGCCCCGCGCATCAGCCCACTGCCTTTGCGTATCACCCTACTCAACAACAAAGGCGAGCTTTACGATCTGCGCGTCAAGCGCATTGCGCGATGATTTCGTCGCACCAATTAAAAATATTCAATTCACCATGAATCAAAATCAAGCCAATGATGTTTCACTCGCGCTGCTCAACACGGCAGTTTTTGCGACGACAGAAGCGTTGACGTTTTCGCAACCCGCCGATGTGACTTTGTCGAATTTTTTTCGCACACACAAGAGCGGCGCGCGCGACCGTGCCTTCATCGCCGAAGCCGTCTATGCAGTGATACGGCGCAAACGTTCGCTGGAACATTTGGTCGCTACATCGGGCACCAAAATCTCGCCACGGTTTTTGTTGATCACGGCACTGACGCAAGTCATGGGTTTTGGCGCGCGCCAGCTTGATGCGGCGCTACGCCCGGCCGAGCGGCAATGGTTGTCGGATTTGCGCACGCAATCCGCTACGGAAGGCACGCGGGGTGAGCGACTAGATTTTCCCGATTGGCTGTGCGAGCGACTAGCTGCACGCATGCCTGAGGCGGAGTTAAAAGAACTCGCCACGGCGCTCAATTCATCCGCGCAACTCGACCTTCGGGTGAACATTCTCAAGGCCGATCGCAAAGCGGTATTGGCGCAATTGGTGGATGAAAAAATTGCAGCCTCAGCTTGCGCATTCTCGCCCTACGGCATTCGGATTGATGGCAAACCGGCTTTGCAAAAACATCCTCTGTTTTTGAACGGTAGTGTTGAAGTGCAAGACGAAGGCTCGCAATTGCTTTGCCATTTGGTACAGCCGCGCCGCGGCGAAATGGTCGTTGATTTTTGTGCCGGTGCCGGTGGCAAGACGCTGGCTTTGGGGGCGCTGATGCGCTCTAGCGGGCGGCTGTATGCGTTCGACACGGCAGAGCATCGATTGGCGAAACTCAAGCCACGTGCGGCGCGCGCGGGCTTGTCGAATGTATATCCGGCTTGCATCGCCAACGAGAGCGATTTACGAGTCAAACGCCTCAGCGGAAAAATCGATCGCGTGCTAGTCGACGCGCCGTGCTCGGGACTGGGCACTTTGCGCCGCAATCCTGATTTGAAGTGGCGACAAACACCGGAAAGTGTTGCTGAGCTCTGCGTCAAGCAGCGCGACATTCTTGCCGCCGCTGCGTATTTACTCAAAGTCGGCGGGCGGTTGGTGTACGCCACATGCAGCATTTTGGATGAAGAAAATTCCGCCATCGTCGATGCGTTTTTGAAAGCACATACCAACTTCGTTCGCTTGTCTGCGCGAAAAATTCTGAAGGCGCAAAACATAGAAATGGATTGTGGTGACGATCTCCGATTGCTGCCACAGCGCCACGGTACTGATGGGTTTTATGCGGCTGTATTGCAACGTCAAAGTTAAACGGATGAAGGCGTTTCTACTGGCCGCATTGCTCGTCGCTTGCGGCGCTATCAGCGGCATTGCACTCGCCGTGCCGCAAGCCGCGCAAGGCACTGTCGAAGTTTTTTTCACGCCATGGGATGATGCGGAAGGTGCGATTGTGCGAGCGCTTGGTGATGCGCGAAAATCCATTCATGTGCAGGCTTATCTGATTACCAGTCGGCCAATAACCAATGCGCTGCTTGCGGCGCTTGCGCGTGGCGTCAAAGTGGAACTCTTGGCGGATCGCGAAATGGCAATCAAGGGTGCGAATTCGCAAGTGTCAGAGTTGGCCAGTCATGGTGTTTCGGTGTGGTTGGAGACTCGTTACACCGCTGCGCATAACAAGGTGATCATCATTGATGCGGTTGCCGACAAAATCTCAACGGGCGCGACTCCCGCAGTACCAACAGTAATAACCGGTAGCTACAATTACACATGGTCGGCGCAAGCGCGAAATGCAGAAAATCTTTTGCTTTTGCGTGGCGATGCCAATCTGGCAAGGCACTATTTGGACAATTGGCAGCGCCATCGCAATGAGGCAAAAGCGTGGAGTGATGAGGGAACGAAATGAATAGTGTTTGGCAAGGAATCGTCAGCGATCTTTCCGAGCCCAACGTGATTTGGCAGATCGGCGTAATAGTGCTGGTGATGCTTTTCGCATGGGGCGTGGAACGTTTTGCGCTGGGCAATAAATTGCCGTCAGGTCGCGCTTGGGAAATCGGTCGCGGCGGCGTGCGACGGGTGATTTTCCCGCTCGTTAGCGCGCTGCTGATGCTGCTTGCAGTGCGTATGCTGCGCTCTGAGATGCACGTCAATTTGCTCGTACTCGCGGTTCCCCTACTGTTGTCGATGGCGGGAATCCGCATGGTTTTCTACGTGCTGCGACACAGCTTTTCGAGCGCCGCATGGCTGAAAGTTTTCGAGCGCTGGTTTGCCTTCCTGGTCTGGGCAGTGGTGGCTTTGTACATTGCGGGTTTGTTGCCCGAAGTAGTGTCTGCACTGGATTCGGTTGAGTTCCAAATTGGCAAACAAAGTCTGACGCTGTGGCGGGTGTTGCAAGGCTTGGCGGCCGTCTTGGTGACAGTGTTCGGTGCCTTATGGTTGGGCGGAATCGTTGATGCACACTTGCAGGCGGCGGTCGGTCTTGATAGAAGTTTGCGCGAAGTGTTTGCGCGGTTGGCCAAGGCGTTTTTGGTCCTGATTGCGGTGTTGATAAGCTTGCCGATGGTCGGTATCGACTTGACCACGCTATCGGTTTTCGGTGGTGCACTCGGTGTCGGGCTAGGCTTCGGTTTGCAAAAAATCGCCAGTAATTATGTATCGGGTTTTATCTTGTTGTTGGATCGGTCAATCCGCATCGGCAACATGATTTCAGTCGGCAATGACCGTGGTGAAGTGACGAGGATCACCACGCGATTCACGGTGCTGAGAAATTTTTCAGGCGTCGAATCTTTGGTGCCAAACGAACTTCTTGTCGGTTCGGTGGTGCTCAATGAGTCCTACACCGACCGCCGCGTGCGTCGCCTAGTTAGTGTGCAGATAAGTTATGACAGCGATGTAGATGCGGCCATGCGCATCATGATTGCCGCTGCACAGGCACAGCCGCGCGTGCTGGCGGATCCGCCGGTGACCACGCAGCTAGTGGATTTTGCCGATTCGGGTATCAAGCTTGAAGTTGGATTTTGGATTGCTGATCCCGAGGAAGGTAGCGGCGTGATTCGTTCGGATATCCGTTTGGCAATCTGGCGCGAATTCAAAACGGCGGGAATCAAGATCCCATTTCCGCAACGCGAAGTACGAATACTGGGAGCAGAAAATGGCTGAAAAAAATTCAGAAACCCGCTTGATTCACGGCTTCCACGCCGTCACCGCCAAGCTGCGCCAAGCCAGCGACGATGTGCGTGAACTTTTCATTGCAGAGGGTCGCCAAGATGGACGCATGCGTGATTTGCTCAAGCTCGCCGCCGACAAAAATGTGCGCGTAGTTTTGTCGGACAATGCGCGACTCGATGGACTCACCGGCGGCCATGCGCATCAGGGTGTAGTGGCGCGCGTCTCGGCGCAAATGCGGCATGTGACACTCGACGATGTGCTGGATGGTTTGAGTGAACCGGCGCTACTTTTGGTACTCGATGGTATCACCGACCCACATAATTTGGGCGCTTGCTTGCGCGTCGCCGATGCCGCTGGCGCGCATGCGGTGGTGGCACCAAAAGACAAAGCCGTTGGCCTAAACGCCACTGCCATCAAGGTCGCCAGCGGTGCGGCGGACACGGTGCCTTATGTGGTGGTGACCAATCTGGCGCGTAGTTTGCGCGAGATGCAAGAACTCGGCATTTGGGTAATCGGCGCGACTGGTGATGCGACGCAAGATATTTACAGCGTCGATCAAAAAGTAGCTTGTGCTTGGGTGCTTGGTGCAGAAGGCCCGGGCATGCGGCGACTGACGACAGAAACTTGCGACGTATTAGCGCGTATTCCGATGCACGGTAGTGTTGAGAGCTTGAACGTCTCAGTGTCAGCGGGAATCTGTTTGTTTGAAGCGAGGCGACAACGGTCGTTGTGAGCTTACGATGAATCTACCGGGGCAATTCAAATACCGTAATTGCGTCGCGTAATCGGGCGGGTAGTGGCATTGATTTCTTGGTTTCCGGACAGGCAAACACGTAAACGATTTCGCCATCAACGAGGCATTCCTCGCCACGAAAAATCGCCAATGCAAATGTGATGCTTGAATTGCCAACCCGCGCGGCGCGGGCGCAGATTTCTAGCTGGTTGTCGTAGAGCGCCGAGGCGTGGTAGTTGATTAGGCTTTTGACGACGAATAAATCGCCGCCTTCGTAGATGAGCTTGTCAGGGTAGGGCAGGCCGATTGCCCTCCAGTATTCGGTGATGCCGAGATCGAAATAAGCTAAGTAATGTGCGTTGAAAACAATGTTTTGCGCATCGATTTCAGCCCAGCGCACGCGTAAGGGAAAATGCAGACGGAATTCCGATTTGGATATTGCGGCTTCTGCTCCTCGTTCCACCGTCACCAAAGTTTCCACCAAGGATCCGGCGAGCCCAGACCGCGCACATAGTATTCGCTCTTGGGGAAATTCTTACGCATGATGCGTTCGGTATCGTCGCGCAAATCGTTCATCGCCAGCAAATCGTAAGCCTTGATCATCAAGAACAATGCCTCTTCGTGGGCAGGCGCGTCGGGATAGGTTTTGATTGCCATCTGCGCACGGTTGAGTGCGGCGACATAGGCGCCACGCTTGAGGTAATAGCGTGCCACATGAACTTCATAAGATGCTAGTGCATTGACCAGATAGTTCATCCGCGCAATCGCGTCGGGCGTGTATTTGCTGTCGGGAAATTTGCGCACCAGTTCCTTGAATGCATCGAAGGATTCGCGCGCGGCTTTGGGATCACGCTCGGTCAAATCCTGGTTGCTGATGAAGCCCATGATGCCGATGTCTTCGTTGAAATTGGCGAGACCTTTGAGGTAGTAAGCGTAGTCGACGCTGGGGTGATTTGGGTGTAAGCGAATGAAGCGGTCGCAAGCGGAAATCGCCGAGGCGGTCTCTTGTTGGCGGAAGTAGGCGTAGGCCACTTCGAGTTGCGATTGCTGTGCGTAGCGACCATAGGGATAGCGCGCTTCGAGTTTTTCAAATAGCTTGATTGCCGGTTCCCAGGCGCCTTCGGCCATCAGAGATTTGGCTTCAGAATAAAGTTTGTTGGCTGGCCAATTGGCTTGCTCGTCGCCCTTTTCGCCGAGTGCACCGCAACCACCGAGGAGCAATGCCACTACCAAAAGCAATGCCTGAAAAGCCCGAATTGGATAAACGATAGCCGTTACACTGCCTGAACTATGCATGGTCAAAAACCCTTATGAGTAACGCGAAAATCGCGTCAAAAATCGCGCCCGATTATAGCCCACGCCCTGTGCAGACTTCGCCACCTTCGTTACAAAGTGTGATTCCGGATGATTACGCAGGACTGCGTCTGGATGTGGCCTTGGCGCGTTTGTTTCCGGAGCATTCGCGCTCGCGATTGCAGGGCTGGCTTAAGGATGGATTGATACTCTGTAACGGCGTGTCATCAGCACCAACTCACAAAGTTTATGGTGGCGAAGTGGTGCTCATTTCCATGCCTGTCGCCGTCGATGCCAGCGCTCAAGCGGAGGATATTTTCTTAAGCATTACCTATGAAGATGAAGTGTTGATCGTCATCAACAAACCGGCCGGATTAGTCGTACATCCGGGTAATGGCAATGCCAACGGCACGCTGATGAATGCGTTGTTGTATCACGCACCAACGCTCGCGCAAATCCCGCGCGCAGGCATTGTGCATCGGCTCGACAAAGACACCAGTGGTTTGTTGGTGGTGGCCAAAACGCTGACCGCGCAAACCGATTTGGTACGTCAATTGCAAGCGCGCACGGTCAAGCGCCACTATCTCGCGCTGGTGCATGGACAAGTCGCCCGAGACGGGGTGGTCGATGCCGCGATGGGTCGGCATCCGGTACATAGAACCAAAATGGCCATCGTAAAAGGCGGCGGTCGCGAAGCGCGAACGCATTATTTTGTGCGAGAACGATTTGCCAAATCAAGCTTGCTCGAATGTCATTTGGAAACCGGACGCACGCACCAGATTCGTGTGCACATGGCATCGATTGCGCATCCGCTGGTCGGTGATCCGGTGTATGGAAAAACCAAGAGTAGCGATGTCCGGCTCGATGCGTTCACGCGGCAAGCACTGCATGCGTGGCGGCTTTCTTTGATACATCCAGACAGCGGCGAGGAAATATCGTGGGAAGCGCCGCCGCCGGAAGATTTTTTGGCGTTGCTATCGGTGCTGCGTGGTGAGTAACTTCATCGTTCCCGATTGGCCCGCGCCCAAGCGTGTGCATACTTTAGTGACGACGCGACAAGGTGGCGCG
>JANYAW010000256.1 GCA_025361105.1 Rhodocyclaceae bacterium
GTCGCTTCGATGATACTTTCGGCATCGCCGTTTGCCGACATCGAAGCACTTGTACCAATTCGCTCGGACTGATTCAGCAACTGTTGGGCCAACGGTTGCCAGCGCTGCAGACAGAGCGGACGCGCGGCCTTGCCTTGTTGCGCAAGTTCAGCGAGATTTTGATCAAGTACCGCAAACGCGCCCACAACGACTGCTCGCAACGCCGGGTCACCCTGCAAGGCGCCATCTTCGGCGATGCTTTGCAGACTCTGACGAACCTGCACGCGTCGGGTGCTGTCGTCAGTCCACATCAGCGCCTCGCCTGCATGGGCAAGTCGCTCAAGGCCGCGCACCATCCGAACCGCCTCAACCATGGTCGGCATCGCCACATCGTAGATTCGGTCAGCCGCATCTTCAATGACTTCCTGCCGCTGAAACAACAGCAAGCATGCCGCCATCAGTGACAGCGCCAAGGCAAAGGTGCTAATCGCCGCGGCCGGTGTTAAACGCCATTTGGTGTGTTGTAGCGTGGTAGTCATAGTTCAGCATAAGTATTTCCCGCGCCGCTGTCCAGCACGCTGTCATCGATCACGTCGGTACAATCCGCGCATGACATTCATTCAAATCAAACAGCGCGTCGACCTTTATGAAAAGCTGATGCGGCTGGATAAACCGGTTGGCACCTTGCTATTGCTCTGGCCTACCTTATGGGGGCTGTGGCTGGCGACTGACGGCGTGCCAAATTTAATGCTGCTGTGGATATTTGTGTTGGGCACGGTGCTGATGCGCTCGGCCGGATGCGTCATCAATGATTACGCGGATCGCGATTTTGATGCGCATGTTGAACGCACCAAAGACCGACCAATCGCCGCTGGACAAGTCAGCACCAAGGAGGCGTTGTGGTTGGCTGGTGGACTCACCGTTGCAGCGGGATTGATGATTTTGCCGCTGGACAAATTGGTTTGGGGATTGGCCGTCATCGCGGTATTTTTGGCAGTGAGCTACCCATTTACCAAACGATTTTTTGCTATCCCGCAAGCCTATCTCGGACTGGCATTTGGCTTTGGAATTCCTATGGCCTACGCGGCGGTGCAAGCTGCGGTGCCGGGCGTGGCGTGGTGGCTGTTGTTGGCCAATGTGTTTTGGGCAATCGCCTACGACACTGAGTACGCGATGGTGGATCGTGAAGACGATCTGAAAATCGGCATCCGCACTTCGGCAATCACTTTCGGAAAATTTGACATTGCGGCGGTGATGCTGAGCTACACGTTGGCGTTAGTCATTCTTTGCGGCGTTGGCTATGCAGAAAAATTGCGCTGGGGATTTTTTGCTGGAATTTTTGTGGCAGTAATTATCGTTGGTTATCACTACACCTTGATACGCGGACGCGAACGTGAAGCATGCTTCAAAGCGTTTCGACATAACGTCTGGATCGGCGCGGCGATTTTTGGTGGCTTAGTCGTTGAGTTAAACCTGTTACCCAGATTCGGTAGTTGAAATGAAGCCCGCACATCATCGTGAGGGTGGTTTTTGCAATTCCAATGGCGAAGTGGCGATAGGTAATTTTTCGTGGCACGATATGGCTTGGCGCACCTTGCGTGGCGATTTCAGGCCGCGCCATGCGCCGCTTGGCGGCTACAAAAAATTTGCGATGGATTGGAGCACGCCAGTAAATCATACACAGTTAGCGCAGCGCCAAATCGAACCCGTGGTGACGTGGCTGGGGCATGTCACGATTTTGTTGCAAGTCGCCGGATTGAATATTCTGACCGACCCGACGCTGGCCGATTTCGCCGGCCCCTATGGCCGCCTCGGCGCCCCACGTCGTGTGCCTGCGCCGCTTTCTGCGGCACAGCTGCCGCCGATAGACGTGGTGCTGATTTCGCACAATCACTACGATCATTTGTGTGACGCGACGATTGCGCAGCTGATGGCCAGCGGGCAAACGCCGTGCTTCTTTGTCCCGCTCGGTTTGAAGGCATGGTTTGATGCGCGAAATATTTCAAATGTTGTCGAGCTGGACTGGTGGGACAGCGTAGAACTTGCCCCCGATTTACGTCTGCATTTCACGCCATCACAACATTGGAGTCGACGCACGCCTTTCGACACCAACGCCACCCTCTGGGGTGGCTTTGCGCTCGAATGGCAGCACAAGAAATCCACGCCGTGGCGCTTCTTGTTCCCCGGCGATACCGGCTATTCAAACGACTTCAAAACGATACGCCAACGCTTAGGGGTAATCGATTTTTTGGCTTTGCCGATCGGTGCCTACTTGCCACGCGATTTCATGCAGCCGATGCACGTGAGCCCTGATGATGCGGTACGTTTGATGATCGATTTGGAAGCACGGTTAGCGATGGGTGTGCATTGGGGAACCTTCATGCTCACTCAAGAAGCCTTCGATGATCCGCCGCGTGACCTGCTGACGGCGTGTCACCAGCACCAACTGGCAGCGGAGAAAATCTGGCTGATGAAGCACGGCGAAACGCGAGTGATTCCGCTGTCATGAACACCGACAGGGCAATCGCATGAACAGCTTCTCCCTCTCCTTCAAGGGGAGGGTTGGGGTGGGGATGGGGTGTCGATAGATCAAAAAACCGAGACGCAGCCGTAAAAATCTTCCCCATCCCCCTCCCAGCCTCCCCCTTGAAGGGGGAGGAGCAAACCCGGGTAGCATTCATGCGATTG
>JANYAW010000273.1 GCA_025361105.1 Rhodocyclaceae bacterium
CCAATGAAAAAGTTCGCAGTCAACGAGAACAATCGTAGCGCCTTCAATCCTGCTGCGTTGGCGCACGATCATGCCAATGGCGATAGTTGCAGCATCACTCGTCAAATTGTCGCGGCGCTGGAAAAATCGTGGACGGAATCTGCGGTGACAATGGAAACGAGCTTAACGCCGCTTCCTTAGATCAATCTGTTCAAGACTTGCATTGATTGCCAGTTGGTGCTGGTGAAGCAAGACCAGATTCAGAAACCACTGCGCTACAAGGCGGTCGCGCCAAAGACGCGCTCTGCGCCGTAGCGGATGGTGATACGCCGTCGATAGGAAACGGCTGATTGGTGTCCATTGTTACTTTAATTGTTTCTACAACTCAATGAACCGAGCCAAGAAGACAGGTCTGGCATAAAACGCACGGGATACGCACACGCATTTCATCTGTTTGCCCATCTCAATTGTGCATGCAGGTTCACTGGCCGTCCTTGGCATGACATTACAATCGCCCGCAAGAGCAGAGGAATCTGTCGAATCAGCTTATAGGCTCAAAATAATCGCTCTCGATAATTCCTGTACCAATAAATTGCCGAATGGCTTCTTCACTCTGACACAATGATTTTTCCAGAAATGAGCGCAAGGTCTCTGCGTCTTCGGGGAAGTCAGTGGAGTTGATTTTGAAGAACTCGATGCCACGCGCCAGTTGGTGCTGGTAACACGCCGCCGCCCAGCCCGCTCGATAGGCTCATTGACGACTGTATCCAAATGAGTACAATCTCCACGTGTTGATATTCCAGAAATCCGACGAGTTCGATTCGTGGCTTAGTGGGCTTAAAGATCAAGTCGGGAAAGCCCATGTGGCTCAGCGACTGGAACGTGCTGTATGCGGAAACTTTGGTGATTGTGCGTCGGTCGGTGGTGGTGTTTCGGAAATGAGAATTCACTTTGGTCCTGGCTATCGGGTCTATTTCACACGACGTGGTGATGTAGTTTATTTTCTTCTTTTGGGCGGCGATAAATCGACTCAGCGGCGTGACATCAAACGCGCCATAGCCATGGCAAAAACACTGGATTAGGAAATCGCGATGACCAAGTTCACCCCATTCGATGTTGCCGATTATTTGGACAACGAAGTGACCATCAGCACTTATCTGACGGAAGCGCTGAAGGATCCCGATCCCGATGCATTTTTGGCGGCAGTTAAGGCGGTTGCGCGCGCACGCGGCATGACGCAATTGGCGCTTGATTCAGGTCTGGGTCGCGAAAGTCTCTACAAGGCGCTATCGCCCGGCGCGAAGCCGCGCTACGAAACGGTGATGAAAGTCGTCCATGCGCTCGGTGTGAATCTTTATGCCGAAGCACGCGAGTAGGTGCTGCCAATACGCTGTTACTTGCCTCGCCACACCTTAGCCCGTTAGCTGCGCCCGATATTGCCTCGGTGCCAGATCAAACCAGCGTTTGAATGCGCGCGTGAAATTGCCTTGACTGGCGAAACCGAGCAGGTAGGCCGCTTCGCTCAATGACAGCTTTTGTTGACGCATATAACGTTCGGCCAGTTCGCGGCGAATCTCGTCCAGCAAATCATGGAAGGAGCGCCCTTCATCGGCGAAACGGCGTTGCATGGTGCGGGCAGAGAGACATAAATCGCTGGCGATTTGATCGCGCGTCGGCTCACCCTCGGGGAGGCGACGAATGATGACTACTCGCGCCAGATCAGTAGTCCGTGTGGCAGCCAAACTTTCGATCTGCTGGCCGGCAAAGCGATCATGCATTTCGGACAGCATGGCGTTTGAGGTGGGCAGAGGGAAATCAAGATCGCCGAGTGAAAACACCAGGGTGTTGCTGGTCGCAGCAAATTGCAAGGGGCAGCGAAACGCATCGCGATACGGTTGCAGATCGCGCGGTGCCGGGGCGCTGAGCATTACCCGGTGCAGGCGCACCTCACGGCCGGCAATCCAGCGAAAAAAACTCAGGCAGGTGATCAGGCCAAATTCAAAGCGCTGCTGAGGAGCTGGGATGCCAGCCGAAAAAACATCGTAGGTAAAGTGAAACTCTTCCCCATGCCTGCTTAGCGTGACACTGGTCGCGTCGCTCAGAATTCTCAGGTAACGCGCTAGTCGCTCCAACGCGCCGTGAAGACTGGGGGCGGACATCATGGCGTAGCCGACCACGTCAAAACATGCTGGCCGAACAACCTCTGGTGCGACCAGTGCGATAGCCGGATTGCGCGAACGTTGGGTCGCCAATTTCCACAATAAATTTATTTTTTCCGTCGAACACTTTGCATTGGGCTGCACCAGTGCGTCGATATCGATACCTGCTTCGGCGCAGAGGGCATGAGCATCCAGACCCGCCCTGACAATGGCATCTATCATCCCCAACACCCAAGGCGCGGCTGTCGTGCGCGGACTCAATCGAGCACTTTCCGGTCAGTCATTTCGGCCCGCCAAAGTCAACTGCCCTGTTGCCCATCGCGGCGAACAAATGGCCGCCAAAGCACAGACAGCGCGCGCAGAATTGATTAGCATGAGCCAATGAAATCCCCTGCATTGTCCAAACGCCCCGATCAGATTAGTCAGCCGATATTGTCGCATCAACATTTAAGGAGAAAACCATGAGCACAGCCGCACTTACCGTCGCTACGCTACCTGACTGGATAGGCAAGGAAATTGGCACCTCAAGCTGGGTCACCGTTGACCAGGACAGAATCAATGCCTTTGCCGAATGCACCAACGACAAGCAATGGATACATGTCGACGTCGAGCGGGCGAAAAGGGAAAGTCCGTTCGGCGGTCCCATCGCGCATGGCTATCTCACTTTATCTTTGCTGGCCGACATGAGTTACGAAATCGGCTCCGTGCCCAAGGATGCTGCCGCCGTCTTCAACTACGGTATGGACAAGGTCCGCTTCCTCTCGCCAGTGAAAGCCGGAGCGCGAGTACGCGCTCGCGCCACCTTGGTGGCGGTGACCGACCAGGGCGGTGGCCGCCAGTTGATCAAAGTCAGCAATACGGTGGAGATCGAAGGTGAAACCAAACCGGCACTGATTGCCGAAACTCTGGCGGTGGTCGTCGCTCGGCCATAGACCCATCCGGTCACCAGCATTACCGGTTCTTCTTAAGGAAATTGCGATGGCAAATAAATCAGTTCAAATGGCGCCAGATCGCTTGAGCGAAACCGCGGCACGCAACACCCTGGCAATCAATCCCATCATCGGCATCAGCAAACGGGATTTCGTCGACGCGGCGAAAGTGTTGGTTGGCAGTGCGATCAAAAAACCGGTGCGTGCTGCCAGGCATTTTGCTGATTACATCAAGGCACTGAGCGTAGTTGTTAGTGGCGGCTCGGATGTCGCGGCCGACCCCAAGGACAAACGCTTCGCCGATCCGGCCTGGCAAAGTAGCCCCCTGCACAAACGCTTGATGCAGGCTCATGCAACCACCGGTGCGGAATTGGCGCGTTACATCGACGAATCGACATTCGACGAGCGCGACAAGGCGCGGGCGAATTTGTTCGCCTCGATCATGGTGGATGCGCTGGCACCGAGCAACACCCCGCTCAATCCGACTGCGCTCAAACGTGCAGTCGACACTGGTGGCGCGAGTTTCGTCAAAGGTTTCAAGAATCTTGTCCACGATGCGCGGCACAATCAGGGCCTGCCCTCCTCGGTGGACAAATCCGCGTTTGAAATAGGGCGCAATCTGGCGCTGTCCAAGGGCAGCGTGGTATTCAAGAATGAGGTACTGGAACTGATACAGTACGCGCCGCAAACTGCCCAGGTTCGCCTGCGACCACTCCTGGTCTGTCCGCCACAAGTCAACAAGTTTTACGCGATGGATTTGTCGCCGGGAAAAAGCCTCTTCAAGTTCGTCACCGAGCAGGGGATACAGCTATTCGCGGTGAGCTGGCGCAATCCGACCAGGGAGCACGCTGACTGGAGCATGTCCACCTACGTCGAAGCCATCGATGCGGCCGTCGACGCTGTTCGCCAGATTACCGGCAGCCCCGATATCTCTATCTGGGGTGCCTGCTCGGGCGGCATGACGGTGGCCGCCTATCTGGGCTGGCTGGCGACCACGGGTCAAGGCGACAAAGTGACCAATCTGGTCTCGCCGGTCTGCGTCCTCGACCCGACCAAGGCTGCGGACACCACCATGGGTTTGTTCATCAGTGACAAAAGCCTCAAGGCGGTCAAGACCAGGGTCAAACGTCGCGGTTATGTCGATGGCGCGGAGTTGGCGCGGGTGTTCGCGTGGCTGCGGCCCAACGATTTAATCTGGAACTATTGGGTCAACAATTACCTCTTGGGCAATAAGCCTCCGGCCTTTGACATTCTCTTTTGGAATGCTGATACCACGCGCTTGCCCGCCGCATTTCACATCGATTTGATTAGCGTATTTCAGGACAGTCCCTACCGCAACGCGGGCAAGCTAAAAATCCTTGGCGAAGGCGTAGACATGAGCAAGGTGAAGGTGAATGCCTATATCGTGTCGGGCATCACCGACCACATCACACCCTGGCGTGCCTGTTATGACACGGCCAGAATTTACGGCAGCAAGAGCGAATTCATCCTTGCCAATGCCGGCCATTTGCAAAGCCTGCTGAATCCACCGGGGATAGCCAAATCCTTCTTTTTTGCGGCAAAAGTCGGCGGGCCGGATGCCGATGCGTGGGCCGCAGGCGCACAGCGCAATGACGGCAGTTGGTGGCCGCACTGGATGGCATGGATGCACCAGCGCTCGGGCGAACTGGTAGCGGCACCGAAAAAACTCGGCAGCCGCAAACACCCGCCGGGCGTGGCTGCGCCGGGTGAATATGTGATGGTTCCCTAAGGACGACTATGGCTGATGCATCAATGCTTTTTTCTTGCATGAAATTCAATTCGTCAGTTGGTGCTGGCAACACGCCGTTCAACTCAAGGCGTGCGCCGCAAGAGCGCTTGAGCAATGTGAAAATCGATCCCAAGTCCGGTCTGCACATTGGCACCATCATGATCGGCAAACAGGAATTGCGCGTTGGCATTCGCCCGGTGTCGCCCGACAAAAAACACAGTGGACCGCCCATGCTGCTGTTTAATGGCATAGGCGCGAACATGGAATTGGCCGGGCCGATGCTGGCCGAATTGGATGCCACTGAATCGATCATTTTTGATGTCCCCGGCGCAGGTAAATCGCCGCCGCCCAAGCGTCCTTATCG
>JANYAW010000316.1 GCA_025361105.1 Rhodocyclaceae bacterium
ACCGTCTTTTCGCCATATAAAACACACTCTCCATTGATCGTTGATGCGGATGCTGTGCTGGCCTCTACGATCATTTTTCAATGCTTCAAGCTGATTGCCGGGTGGAACTTTCAGGCTCGCCAAGATCGGCGCTGCGTGCAATTGAAGTAACTTGCGCCGTGCCACTCGCTCAATATTTTTGAATCGAGGCACCGTTCGGCTGTGAAAAAGCGCCTCGGTCGCGATGCAGTTGAATGAGTGAATCATGCAGGATATTTTGTTCCGCCATACGGAAACTGTCAAGCGGAACGGATTTTCTCCTCACCTTGAAGTGGCAGGAGCTGGGCGTAAATATGGTCTGGCGGTAGATCGGCTTGATAGCGTTGAACCATCGCCGTGTAGGTGGCTTCGAGGTTGCGGGTAAACGCTTGGCAATCAAACAATTTTGTGGTGAGGCGATGGTCGGCGAGTTTTTGTTTGATTGCTTGCAGTTTGTCAGGAGTGGTCGCCAGGGTTATCGCCATCGCTTCATATCTCGTTGAAGCAGCAGAAGACGAAAGCGCTGGCTGGCAAGTTCAGTGCTTCGCGGCTGAAAACTTTGTCGGCAATGCGGCGCTTGGTGTCGTTGACTTGATAGCTGCGCAGATAGGCGATTTTTTCCGTGTAGTGATACTGATTGGCGGGTGGAATCAGTGTAGGGTCGGCCAATAAATAGCCGATTCGTCGCTTGGGTTTGGCGACGCGTTTGGTAATGTCAGGCAGCGTTTGCCTGGTCGGATAGCGCGCGAGCGCCCAGCGCAGCGTCGCTCGTCTTGGTAACTCCGGGTCGCTCAATATCGCCAGCGTGCACAATGGCTCAGAGGCATTTTCATCGCGTTCGATTTTTTCGCTTAGCCGCGCAAGCTGGGTTGACCAATCACTCCAATCACAGAGTTTCATTTTGGTGTGCAGCCAGATGCCATGCAAGAAGGGATAGTCCGGCATCAGCGTGAGCGTGAGCGCGCGCTGGTAACTTTCCAGCCCTTCGTCGAGACGCTTGAGATCACACAAGACGTTGCCGCGATTGTTATGTGCTTCTGCGTATTCGGGTTGCACAGTGATGGCCTGATCGTACATTTCCAGCGCGGCAAGATTGCGCTTCAATTCACGCAAGGTGTTACCGCGATTATTGAGCGCGTCGGGGTAATCCGGTTTGATTTTGAGTACGCGGTCGAACAAACCAAGGGCCACTGAAAAATTGCCCCGCTGTGAGGCAATCGTGGCTAACAATTGCAATGCATTGAAGTGCTCAGGTTGAGATTGCAAAATCTCCCGGTACATGGCCTCGGCTTGATTCAGCTGACCTTGCTGGTGCAGCGCGGCGGCAGCGGCCAGCTTATGCGCAATGACATCAGGCGGCGGTTTGAGTGTGCTGCGTCGCTTCATGGCGTGTCAGGCTCACAGCGATGCCCATGTGTTGAACAAGCCGAAAGTATCCTTGAGCGCTCAGCGAGCGTCAAACGCAGGTCTATGGAAACCCTGTCGATGCAATTGAAACCTGCGCACACAAGCACCTTGCTTATAATCTTTCGCATGCCCTCCACAGACTTGTGCTCCTAGTGAATCCCCTACTCGACTTATTGCAACCCTACCCATTTGAACGGTTGCGCACGCTTTTTGACAGTAGTGACGGCGTGTTACCAGCACCAAGTGACGTAACTGCTGACGTACCTGCGGGCAAATCACGTCCACGTGAAATCAAACTATCCATCGGCGAGCCGCAGCATGAAACACCGGCGCTGATTAAGGCGGCGGTTTCGGCAAATCTTGATGGCTTGGCAAGCTATCCGAGTACGCTGGGTATCGTTGCATTGCGGGAATCCATCGCCGCATGGGTCGCGCGACGCTATGCAGTTCCACTCCCCGATATCGCTACGCAAATTTTGCCGGTGAATGGTTCGCGTGAAGCGCTGTTTTCGTTCGCACAGGCGGTGATTGATACGCGTAGCGCGAGACCGACCGTGGTGTGTCCGAATCCGTTTTATCAAATCTACGAAGGCGCGACTTTGCTCGCTGGCGCGACACCGGCGTATATCAATACGCTGGCGCACAATGATTTTGAATTGGACTTTGCCTCAATCGCCGATTCGATTTGGGCTGACACGCAATTGATTTACATTTGCTCGCCTGGGAATCCGACCGGCAAAGTGATGAGTCTGTCGACGTGGCAAAAACTGTTTGAGTTGTCCGACCGTTTTGGATTCGTGATTGCCGCTGACGAGTGTTACTCGGAAATTTATTTTGAGGAGGGCAATCCACCGCTAGGCGCATTGAGCGTGGCAGCGCAATTGGGTCGGCATGATTATAAAAATCTGATGATTTTTTCCAGCTTGTCCAAGCGCTCGAATGTGCCCGGTATGCGTTCCGGTTTTGTTGCCGGTGATGCGGCGCTAATCGAGAAATTTTTGCTCTATCGTACCTATCACGGCAGTGCGATGAATACGGTGGTGCAAGCCGTGTCGATTGCGGCGTGGAATGATGAAGCGCATGTGATTGAAAACCGCCGCCTGTATGCGGAAAAATTTGCCACAGTGACGCCATTGATTTCGCCGCATCTGCCATGCAAACAACCCGATGCCGGATTTTATTTGTGGGCACAAACGCCAATCGCCGATACTGACTTTGCCCGCGATTTGTATCATCAGCAAAACCTCGTCGTGCTGCCCGGAAGCTATCTGGCACGGGAGACGAACGGCATCAATCCCGGCGCAGGATTTGTGCGGATTGCGCTGGTGCCAAGCCTGGAAGATTGCCTTGAAGCAGCAAGACGAATCGCGGAATTTTGCCAATCCCGAGAACTCCCTCCCGCTGAAACGAATAGCTCGGATGCTTCCCTCCCTCCCGTTCAAGAGAAAGCCTCGGATGCCGCTTCTCTCCCTCTCCCTGAAGGGAATGGCTCGGGTGCTGTTTCGCTCCCTCCCCTTCAAGGGGAGGGTCGGGGTGGGGATGGGGGAAACGAGCCGCAAGCTCGTGCAAAACAATGATTGGCCAAACGAATCATTTCATTGCCGAGCACTCATTGCAAAAGCAATTGCGTGTCAAGCTGACCGATGCTGAAAACAAGCTGTGGCGGCGACTGCGAGGCCAACAAATATTGGACTGCAAGTTCCGTCGTCAACATCCATTCCTGAACTTCATACTGGATTTTGTATGCCTTGAGCGACGGTTGGTAATCGAAGTTGATGGCGGACAACATCTGGATAACGAGGCTGATCGACGGCGCGATGAATGCATGCGAGACGCTGGTTTTCACGTTCTGAGATTTTGGAACAATCAGGTGTTAATGGAACTCGATGCCGTGGTTGAATCGATTTATTTGGCGCTCGAAGCGCGAGGTGCACGAACTACTGAAATGTGCGGTCCCCATCCCCACCCCGGCCCTCACCTTGAAGGGGAGGGGGAAGTTCGCCCCGGCCATCCCATTCGAGGGGAGGAACAAGTGTGACGGCGTGTCACTGGCACCAACTGGCATTACCTCAGTTAATTTTTTGAATGGACTTAAATCATGCATGAACTAGAACAACTTATCGACACCGCTTGGGAAGATCGTGCCAGCTTGAAACCCGGCACGGCGCCGGCAAGAATTGGCGAGGCAGTGAATCACATCATCGGCGAGCTTGACAGTGGCAAGCTGCGTGTCGCAGAAAAAATCAATGGTGAATGGGTCACGCATCAGTGGATCAAGAAGGCAGTGTTGTTGTCGTTTCGGCTAGAGGACAACCTGCTGATGGATGGTGGGCCGATGCGTTATTTTGACAAAGTGCCAACCAAATTTGCGCATTACGATACGCATAAATTTGAGCAAGGTGGCTTTCGCGTAGTGCCGCCAGCGGTGGCGCGGCGTGGATGTTTCATAGGCAAAAATGTAGTGCTGATGCCCAGCTTTGTGAACATCGGTGCGTATGTTGATGAAGGCACGATGGTCGATGCGTGGGCCACCGTGGGTTCCTGTGCGCAGATTGGCAAGCATGTGCATTTGTCGGGCGGCGTGGGCATAGGCGGGGTGCTCGAACCCTTGCAAGCCAACCCGACCATCATCGGCGATAACTGTTTTATCGGCGCGCGTTCGGAAGTGGTTGAGGGCGTGATTGTGGAAGACAATTGCGTGATTTCAATGGGCGTGTATATCGGCCAAAGCACGAAAATTTATGACCGCGCCACCGGTGAAGTCAGCTATGGCCGCATTCCCGCTGGCTCGGTGGTGGTATCAGGTAATCTGCCATCCAGCGACGGGAAATACAGTTTGTACTGCGCGGTGATCGTGAAGCGGGTGGATGCGCAAACGCGAGCAAAGACGGGCATTAATGAATTGTTGCGTGGCGACTAAATCAGCCGACGGGTCAGGGAGAAAACATGGGCACAATGGACAAGTTATTTCGCCTGATGGCGGACAAGAAGGCGACCGATTTGTTTTTGTCGGTGGGTGCGCCAATTACCATCAAGATACAGGGCAATTCTGTGCCGGTGAATCCGGCGATTCTGGATGCCACCAATGTCGAGAATTTGCTCAAGGAAATTCTGACTGACAAGCAGATGAACGAACTCAATGAAACCCGCGAACTCAACACGCGGGCGACGATACCGGATGTTGGCGTGTATCGTTTGTCATGCTTTTTTCAGCGTGGCACGCTGGCGATGGTAGCGCGTTACATTCCTTCAGATATTCCCAAATTTGATTCGCTGCGGCTGCCGCAAGTGCTTAAAGAAGTCATCATGGAAAAGCGCGGGCTAATCCTGATGGTCGGTGCGACCGGCTCGGGCAAATCGACCACCATGACTTCAATGCTGGACTATCGCAACGAGAACGCTGCCGGGCATATTTTGACGCTGGAAGATCCGCTGGAATTTATTTTCAAGAACAAAAAATCCATCGTCAATCAGCGCGAAATTGGCTCCGACACTTTGGCCTTTCAGATTGGCCTGCGCAACGCTTTGCGACAAGCACCGGATGTGATTTTCATCGGCGAGATTCGTGACAAGGAAACCATGAGCCACGCGATTGCCTACGCGCAATCCGGCCATTTATGTATGGCAACATTGCATGCCAATAACAGCTATCACGCGATGAGCCGCATCATCAGTTTTTATCCGCTCGATAACCGCCCTGCCCTGCTGGCCGATTTGGGGGTGACGCTGAAGTGCATCATCTCGCAGCGCTTGGTGAAAATGCCCAACGGCGCGCGCACGGCGGCGGTTGAAGTGCTGCTCAATTCGCGGCACATCGCCGAGCTGATTGAGAAAGGCGAACTCAACGAAATCAAGGACGCGATGGAGCAATCCATGGTGCCTGGCAGCCAGACTTTTGAGCAAGCCTTGTACAAGCTCTACGACGACAAAGTCATCACGATTGATGAAGCACTGGCCAATGCCGACTCGGCCAATAATTTGCAACAGGTGATTAACAACGCCGCCAAAAAACCGGATGCGCCAAGCGACGATAAAGCCGATTCGCATGCAGCGGAAACCACCACGCACACAATCGCTTCCAGCACGTCGTTCAGCGATTTCACCATCAAGATGGATGGCTAAGACATGAGTGTTCTTGCACTTGCTGAGGCACTAATTGCGCGGCCTTCGGTCACTCCGGACGATGCGGGTTGCCTGGATTTGATTTGCGAACGGCTCGCGACTATGGGATTTGTGTTTGAGCGTTTCGACCACAACGGTGTGTCGAATTTGTGGGCAAGGTTGGGTGATAGCGGGAAGGTCATTTGCTTCGCCGGACACACCGATGTGGTACCCACCGGACCGCACCGCGAATGGCACTCGAACCCCTTTGCGCCCGCAGTACGCGACGGTTATTTGTATGGTCGCGGCGCGGCGGATATGAAGTCATCGATTGCAGCTTTTGTGGTGGCGGTTGAGCGGGTTGTTCAACAGCGTGTCGCCAGCACCAACTCGCAAAGTGGCGCACAAAGCAGTGGGCAAAACTCAATTGCATTGCTGCTGACTTCTGACGAAGAAGGCGATGCTGTCGATGGCACAGTGCGCGTCGTTGATGCGCTCAAAGCACGTGGGCAACAAATCGATTACTGCATTGTCGGCGAACCGACTTGTGTCGATACGCTTGGCGATACGATAAAAAACGGCCGGCGCGGTTCGCTCTCGGCAACGCTGATTGTCAAAGGTGTTCAAGGCCATGTGGCGTATCCGCATTTGGTCAAAAATCCGGTGCATCTGGCAGCGCCAGCGCTGGCCGAGTTGGTCAACATTTCGTGGGATGCGGGCAATGAATTTTTTCCGCCAACCAGTTTGCAAATCTCCAACGCGCATGCGGGAACCGGTGCCGGCAATGTGTCACCCGGGCAATTTGAACTGATGTTCAATCTGCGATTTTCGACCGCCAGCACGGTCGAAGGCATTCAATCGCGCGTGCATGAATTGCTTGATAGGCACGACTTGGAATACGAGCTGCGCTGGACGGTCGGCGCGCGTCCGTTCTTGACCGGGCGTGGTGATTTGAGCGCGGCGATCAGCGCGGCGATTCAAAGCGTTACCGGCATCGCGGCCACGCTGTCGACCACCGGCGGAACTTCCGACGGTCGCTTCATCGCTGACATTTGTCCGCAGCTGGTTGAGTTTGGGCCGGTCAACGCGAGCATTCATAAAATCAACGAACGTGTTGCGGTGGCTGACTTGGAACCACTGGCGCAAATCTATCAACGCACCTTGGAAAGCCTATTGTGATTAACAGCGCGCTCGATGAACTCATCACCCTGCGCGACTGGCTGCGCTGGGCCATCACGCGCTTTGAAGAAGCCGGATTGTGCTACGGCCACGGTACCGACAACGCCTGGGACGAAGCGGCGTGGTTGATACTCGCCACACTCAAATTGCCGCGCGACCGGCTCGAACCTTTCCTCGACGCAAGGCTCACACACAGCGAACGCTTGGTGCTGCTCGACCGCTTGCAGCAGCGCATCACGCGGCATGTGCCGGTGGCGTATTTGACGCAAGAAGCCTGGTTGGGGTCGCTGCGTTTTTATGTCGACGAACGGGTGATCGTGCCACGTTCGTATTTCGCCGAATTGCTCGAAGACGGCTTCGCGCCATGGATTGAAGACCCCGATACGCCGCTGCGTGCGCTGGATTTGTGTACCGGCTCGGGCTGTCTGGCTATCGTCATGGCGCATGTTTTTCCCAATGCGGAAATTGACGCGATTGACCTTTCACCCGATGCCCTGACGGTCGCCCGCCGCAACATCGACGACTACGATTTGGCTGATCGCGTGCATGCCATTGAATCCGATTTGTTCGCCGCCGCGAAAGGCCGTCGCTACGATTTAATCATCAGCAATCCGCCCTATGTGACGACTGAGGCGATGGACGCATTGCCGCTCGAATATCGCCACGAACCCGCACTGGCATTGGCAGCAGGCAGC
>JANYAW010000335.1 GCA_025361105.1 Rhodocyclaceae bacterium
ACGCTGCTCGCCTTTATGCATATCGGGATTCCACTGACAGTCGGCCTTGTCTTGTGGCTGCATGTGCAACGCGTGCCGCAAGCGAAAATCAATCCGCCACGGCCAATTATCATCGGCATCAGCCTGATGTTTCTCGTCCTCGCGCTCATCCATCCGGTCATCAGTCAGGGCGGCGAAGCCGATCTCGCCACCGTGCCCGGCGTGTTGGCCTTTGACTGGTTCCAACTGCCCCTGCTGCCTTTGGTTTACGTGCTTGATCCGCGCCTGTTGTGGTTGCTGGTGCTCGGTGCCAGCGGCCTGCTGTTTCTAGCGCCGTGGTTGCCTCCGCGCAGGCGTGGCGCGGGGCAGGCGGAATATCAAATCAACTTTCAACCAGGTAATCAGAGCATTGCGGCTCGCTTTGATGAAACCCTGCTCGATGCCGGTTTGCGACAAGCGGTAAAACTTCCCTACGAATGCCGCAACGGCGGCTGTGGTGTTTGCAAATGTACCGTGCTCAATGGTCGCGTCGATCCGGGAATCTATCAAGCCGATGCGCTGTCGGAAAGTGAGTTGGCCGCAGGCAAGGTTTTGTTGTGCTGCGCCACCGAGCTCGAGGATGTCGATATTGAAATTGTGTCTATGGCGACGGCTTCAACGACCAAAGAATATTTGTCACGCGTAGTGGTGATGGAGAAATTGAATCACGATGTTATGCGCGTCGTACTACGGCTGATCGATGGTCAGGCACTTGAATTCAGGGCCGGTCAGTACATCAACATTTTGCTCGCCGACGGTCAGCGCCGTGCCTTTTCGTTTGCCAATCCGCCACATGAATCCCATGTGATCGAGCTACAAATTCGCCGTGTTGAGGGCGGGCTATTCACCACCGAAGTATTCGAGCACATGAAGCCCGGCGACCAAGTTCGCTTTGAGGGTCCGTTGGGCGATTTTGTGCTCAACGAAACCACTCGTCCTTTGGTCTTCGTCGCTGGCGCGACCGGTTTCGCGCCAGTCAAAAGTATGGTCGAAGACGCCTTCCATCGCGGTGTAAATCGACCGATATTTCTCTACTGGGGCGTGCGTCAGCTCAGCGATTTGTACCTGCCGCAATTGCCGATTGCATGGGCGCGCGAGCACAATAATTTTCATTTCGTTCCCGTGCTCTCCGATGCCGCGCCAGAAGACCACTGGCAAGGCCGTAGCGGCCTGGTACACCAAGCCATCCTGCAAGATTTCCCCGATCTAAAAGACCACGAAATCTATGCCTGCGGCTCAGTGCGCATGGTCGAAGCGCTGTTCCCATCAGTCAAGCAACAAGGCGCCGAAGACGGCTTGTGTTACTCGGACGCATTTACTTTGTCGGCGCGATCCATGCTGTTGCAACCACGGCGTTGACCTTGGTCAACGCGAATCAGCGCGTAGCGCATAAAAATGCAGACTGAATCCAATCGCATTATTTCCATTCCGACCAAAGGGCAAAAACTATGTACGTCGAACACCACGATCTTCACCATGAATTTCCGGAGCTGGCCAACGCGATTCACAAGATGAAGACCAGCGATCATCACTTCGCCAGATTGTTTGGCGAGTACCATCAAATTACTTCCGCGATTGAAACCTTGGAGGGCAAAAATGTTCCGGTGACGGATGAAGCCTACGAGGTGCTAAAAAAGCAGCGGCTGAACTTGAAAGACAAGCTGTATGCCATGTTGGCGAGTCATCCGGATTAAATTAGCGTCTAGCGTATCGGAGGGTTGATGACCTCGGCGCAAAAAAATGCCGGTTTAAAAATTGATACCGCCAAATAGAACCACGTTGTCGCGATCAATCAGGGTGTTGTACCTGCCGCCCGCAATACGGGTGTAATCAATTTCCGTGAAATATTTTTTGTCCCACTCGGCGCGAATCCCGGTGCGGAGGACTTTTCTGCCTTTCAAGAAACTTCCGTCGTAGGAATAACCGCTGATGTCATGCGCAAACGAAAGCCAAGGTGTCAACACGACACCAGAAAATTGATTGGGATAGTTTGCTGTCAAACGGAGGCGATAACCCCATGCATTGGTTGAATAAAAACCATCATGCGCACAAGACTTTTTTGCGACAGTCGTTTCAACGCAGGCAACGCCATTAATCGCTGCAGCGCCAAAATCGTCATACCGGCCATAGTGCAAGACCCCAGGGTCGGGAAGTCCCGCGATATGGCTCCAGCCCAACTCGCCAGCGGCGCTGAGCTTTTCTGCTCCCCACGTCGCGGCGTATGCACTGCTGATACCAATGCTGGCATTGCTGATCTTGAAGCGATCATAGCCATCGAAGCTCCCTCCCGGCGGGATGGCATTGATGTTCTTGGCCAAATTCAGGGTGGATGCTGGAGATCGGCCCAGAAATGCCGCCACCAAATCCGTGCTGTTCAAGATGATTGGCTGGTTCGGTCGATAAGCAAATTCTCCGAATACGCGCAGTGTCGGGTTGAGACGAGTATCGAAGCTCAGGCCATAAAGCCGTATGTCGCTCACATACAGGACGGCATACTTCAATCCGTTGGGATCAGTGAGTCGGGTCATCGTGGCAAGTGATCCATAACCACCTGCCACGTTCGCATTGGTCACGCGGTAGCTCGGTGTTCTGTTGTGATAATTCATCGCATAAACGCGAATATCGCTATCCCAATCAGCCACCAAATGGCGGAGGGAAAGCCCGTACTGTCCTGACTCACCTGGCTTGACATCTGGCCCGCGTTTTGGATACAAGCCATTAGCCAGTGCAGTGGCATCGTTGACGTTACTCAAAACCGAGGCGTAATTGCATCCAGTTGGCGAATTGCTCGAGGTGCTAAAAAAAGTGCCACAGGGCAACAAAACGGTCGGGCGAAATTCGTATTGAATGAATCCATCGACTCCCCAGGCTTTGCCGTTGGTGAAGTTTGCATACAGCATACCAACCGGCACTTGCCCCTCCTGCATCAGCGCACCGGGACGCATACGCGCCGGGTAGTCTACGGGGTTGATGGCGTTGATGCCGCCACCCACCATTTGCACCACTCCCCAGCGCAGTGTTTGACGTCCGGCACGCACCGCCAGACTGTCGGTATCACTAAAGGTAAATTTGCCAAACGCATACGCATCGGCAATCTGCGCATTGCTGAATTTTGCCGCAGGGTCAAATCCTTTGTCGCTCAGCGGGACCTGCTGTTGAAATCCATTCGGGATATTGCCGTAGGCACGATCGCCGTCCTTCAGCTCGAAATCGTGCCAAGCCTTGGCGCGCACGAAGACGCCAAAACTTTGTCTTGATAGCTCAAGTTCAAATATTCCTTTGAGTACGGTAGAGACCGCTTGACCCTTTTCGAAATTCAGATCGCTGCCACCAGTATTCCCGCCTAGCTGTCCCGGCGGAAGGCCGACGCGAGCGGAAGACAAGCTACCCAACACCGCCGGATCAGCTGATTCCGTTCTGATCGTTGTACCGAAGGTGACCGTAGCCTTGGCCGTAAGCGCAATATCATCACCCAACGCGAAGTCTGCAGCGTAGGCATGAAATGAAAGTACCCAGAGTAGTGAAGCAATTTTGTAACGCATTTTGGACATCCAATCCGCACAATTCACATTGCTGCTGGAGCGTGTCCCATCAAGATGTCCAACGCAAGCCACATTTTTTTGCAGAAAAGTACCATGTTGCGAGGCTAGGTCGACAGTGGTCACTGCGCATTGATTCAGGTCAACCATCGCGATATATCGAAGCGGCAGCGTTGAATCAGTCTGATCAAGGATTCCGCAGCCAGTAAAGATTTATTTCGACACCATCCCGCTCTTCTGCACCGGCCATCGCCTAGCGACAAGCGCAAACGATGTAAGGCATACTTTGAATCTCTGGTCGGTTCAACTTGGAGGAAAATTTATGGCACGTAGCGCATTCGTCACCGGCGGCACCGGCTTCGTCGGGCTTAATCTGGTGCAGCAACTAAAGGCCGACGGCTGGGACGTCACCGCCCTGCATCGCGCCAATTCTGATCTCACATTTCTCTCTCGCTTTTCGCCCACGCTGGCGCAAGGCGAAATCACCGACGCGGCATCCATACTCGCCGCGCTGCCAAGCGGTATTGACACGCTGTTCCACGTGGCCGGCAATACCAATATGTGGCGCAAAGGCAATGCGCAACAGACCCGCGACAATGTCGAGGGCACGCGCAATGTGGTCGAAGCGGCGCTTGCCAGAGGCGTGCGGCGGCTGGTGATCACCTCATCGATATCAGCCTATGGCGCGGTCAGCGGCGAGCTCACCGAAGCCACAGCTAGCCTTGCTGCCGAGTCATCGGTCAATTACGAACTCACCAAATGGCAAGCGCAGGAAATCGCGCGTGCCGCCGTGTCGCGCGGACTGGAGGTGGTCATCATGCAACCCGGCGCGATCATGGGACCTTACGACATCGGCAGCTGGTCGCGAATGTTCACGTTGGTTCGCGATGGCAAACTGAACGCGGTGCCGGATGCCGGATTGACCTTTGCGCACGTTCATGAAGTGGTCGCTGCGCATATTGCTGCAGCCGACAAGGGCGAGAACGGCGGCCAATATTTACTCGGTGGTGAAAATCGTTCTATCCTCGATCTGATTCAAATCATCGAGCGCCTGATGGGCAAACCAGCGCAGGCAAAAGCCGTTCCCAATGCGGTGCTCACAGTCGTCGCCGCTATCGGCGATTTCGTCAGCAACTTCACCGGCAAGCAGCCGACCATCACCCCCGAAATGGCCAAGGCGTTTGGCGGTCGCAGCAAAATCAACACCACCAAAGCCCAGCGCGAACTTGGTTTCAAGATCGTTCCGCTGGAGCAGATGGCGAAGGATTGTTACGACTGGATGGTGGCTGAGGGGCGGATTTGATCGCTCTTTTGGAATCCCCGCATGGAAATTAAAGTCAACTTTCTCGACAAGCTTCGTCTTGAAGCCAAGTTCGATGACTTCACGGTGGTGGCCGATCAGCCCATCCGCTACAAGGGCGATGGCTCGGCGCCTGGGCCGTTCGATTACTTTCTGGCTTCATCGGCTTTGTGTGCGGCTTATTTTGTAAAGTTGTACTGCGACACGCGCAATATTTCCACCGACAACATCCGCCTGTCGCAGAACAATATTGTTGATCCTGAAAACCGCTACAAACAGATTTTTCAGATTCAGGTCGAGTTGCCGGCCGATATCTCCGCCAAAGACCGCCAGGGCATTTTGCGTTCCATCGACCGTTGTACGGTAAAAAAGGTGGTGCAAGCCGAGCCGGAATTTATCATTGAAGAAGTAGAAAATCTGGATGCCAATGCGCAGGCTTTGCTGACCCCCAAAGCCGCTACCGATGCAAGTACTTTCATCGCGGGCAAAGATCTGCCGCTGGAGCAAACCATCGCCAATATGTTGGCAGTTTTGGCAGGCTTGGGCATGAAGATAGAAATCGCTTCGTGGCGCAATCTTGTTCCCAATGTCTGGTCGCTGCATATCCGCGATGCACACTCGCCGATGTGTTTCACCAATGGCAAGGGAGCAACCAAGGAAAGCGCCTTGGCCTCGGCCTTGGGCGAATTTATCGAGCGACTGAGTTGCAATCATTTCTACAACGATCAATTTTGGGGTGAAGAGATTGCCAACGCGGCGAGCGTGCATTACCCTAATGAGCGCTGGTTCAAGCCTGGCAAAAAAGATGCGCTGCCGACTGAAATCCTCGATGAATATTGCCTGAAGATTTACAACCCCGATGGCGAATTGCGTGGCTCGCATCTGGTCGACACCAATTCCGGCAATGTGCAGCGCGGCATTTGTTCGCTGCCCTTTTTGCGTCAGTCGGACGGCAAGGTGGTGTATTTCCCGTCCAATCTGATCGACAACCTTTTCCTCAGCAATGGTATGAGTGCCGGCAATACGCTGGGCGAAGCACAAGTGCAATGTCTGTCCGAAATTTTCGAGCGGGCGGTCAAGCGCGAAATTCTCGAAGGTGAAATCGCACTGCCTGATGTGCCCCACAGCGTGCTGGCCAAATTCCCCGGCATTCTGGCCGGGATAGCGGCGCTGGAAACACAGGGCTTTCCGGTGCTAGTGAAGGATGCATCGCTGGGCGGCAAGTTTCCGGTGATGTGCGTCACCTTGATGAACCCGCGCACCGGCGGCGTGTTTGCCTCGTTCGGCGCACACCCAAGCCTCGAGATAGCGCTGGAGCGCAGCCTGACCGAGCTACTGCAAGGACGCAGTTTTGAAGGCCTCAACGATTTGCCTCGGCCCACTTTTGAAAGCAACGCCGTCACCGAGCCGAATAACTTTGTTGAGCACTTTATTGATTCCAGTGGCATCGTGTCGTGGCGCTTTTTCAGTGCCAAAGCCGACTATGAATTTGTTGAGTGGGATTTTTCTGGCCGAGGTGAAAACAGCAATGCCGAGGAAGCGACGACCTTGTTCGGTATTCTCAAAGACTTGGGCAAAGAGGCGTACATGGCGGTGTACGACAACCTGGGCGGAGGAACAGTAGCCTGCCGCATCCTGGTGCCGGGTTACTCAGAGGTGTATCCGGTGGAAGATTTGATCTGGGATAACACCAATAAAGCGCTGCAGTTCCGCGCCGATATTTTGAGTCTGCACCGCCTCGACGATGGAGATTTGAAAGCACTGCTTGAGCGACTGGAAGACAGCGAGCTGGATGATCAAACCGACATCATCACCTTGATCGGCATCGAGTTCGACGAGAACACGGCGTGGGGTCAGCTCACCATTCTGGAGTTGAAACTGCTGATCCATCTCGCCTTGCAGCAATTTGAAGCGGCGCAAGAACTGGTGCAAGCCTTTTTGCAGTACAACGAAAACACGCTTGAGCGCGGCTTGTTTTATCAGGCCTTGAATGTGGTGCTGGAGGTGCTGCTGGACGACGATCTGGAACTGGACGATTACATTGTCAATTTCCGCCGGATGTTTGGCGACGCGCGGATGGACGCGGTGATCGGGTCAGTGGACGGCAGCGTCCGCTTCTTTGGACTAACACCCACGAGTATGAAACTGGAGGGGCTTGATAGGCATCAACGGCTGATCGACAGCTACAAAAAACTGTATCGGGCGCGGGCTAGTGTGGTGGATTCTGCTAATTGAAAACAGCCGCTAAACATGGTCAGGTAACGCCAGATGTCGTTGTGCTGACCTGATCCTGAACACGCTCAGCCTGTGAACGCCTCGGTCACTTCGATCTCAGCCATAAAAGTCAAACGCGGCACGTAGGTATCGAAGCATCTTGTTTGGCAAACTCACGTCAATAAGTATAATTGCAAATATACTTGTCTAAGCCGAATCGTTAAGGAGGGTGCCACCATGTCACAAATCACGCTATATCTGGACGATGCCACGCAGGCACTGGTTGAGCAGGCCGCACAGGCCAATGGCTTATCGAAGAGCCGCTGGGTGTCGGAAATAATCCGCAAATACGCAGCCCATGAATGGCCCCAGGATTGCTTGGCGCTGGCGGGATGTTTTGCCGATTTCCCCCTGCGCGAAGACATCGCGACCGCGCTGCCAGCCGATGTGCCGCGCGTGGGTTTTTGATCGGCTGCCATGCTGATTCTCGACAGCAACACCATCAGCTACTATTTCCGTGGCGACCCGCAAGTCGTGCTGCGCCTGCAAGCGCTTTCTCCCGCCGATCTGGGCGTGCCTGCCATTGTCGAATATGAGCTGCGCTACGGGTTGCTGCGATTGTCGCAGGATGCGGCAACGCCTCGTCTGGTGGCGTTGGCACAGTTGCTGCGACCCATGCAGCTTTTGCCGTTTGACAGCGAATGTGCAGCCCAAGCCGCCCGCATTCGCGTTGAGCTTGAGGCCGCAGGCTCGCCCATTGGCCCGCACGATACCTTGATAGCCGCGACGGCATTGCGCCATCAGGCCACGCTGGTGACACGCAATGTGCGCGAATTTTCCCGTGTTCAGGGTTTGCAATGGCTGAATTGGCACGAAGCAAATTGAGCGCCGGGGTGCAGAGCCAATGCGCGTGATGTGCCGAAACAGTCGCTGATCAAAGTTTGGCTGAACGAAAAGCTGCAAAGCAACTAAGTATGTGAGTGATTGTTGTCAGTTGGTGCTGGCCACACGCCGTCCCTTCAAAACGCTCGCAATCAAATCGAAGAGCATTTACTTCAGCAGCGACCTCGTTGATTGGATTAGGCTTGCTCAGGTCACCAACAGTTCGCAGCGAGAAATACGCGAGAGGATCTCACCCATCGCATCACGTGCAATCGCGGTGTCGTAGTTGGCTTGACCGCGAAGCCACCATCCATCGCTCAGGCCAAAGTAGCGGCACAGGCGCAGGTCGGTGTCGGCGGTGATCGAACGCTTGCCGGCCACGATATCCCCGATTCTTTGAGGAGGCACACCAATGTCCTTGGCTAGCCGGTATTTGCTCAAGCCAAGCGGTTTTAAAAACTCTTCATCGAGCATTTCGCCAGGCGAAACAGGGGCAACTTTACGCATAATCAATCTCCTTCAGTGGTAATCCACGATCTCAACATTCATCGGTCCTTCAACTGTCCAAACGAAGCACACCCGCCACTGATCGTTGACGCGAATGCTGTGTTGCCCTTTGCGATTCCCCTTCAACGCCTCCAACTGATTGCCCGGTGGCACGCGCAAGTCTTCCAATACCATCGCCCAGTCAAGCTGCTCAAGTTTTCGCAAGGCAGGCCGTTCAACATTCACCCAGCGGCGAACTCTCTGCCCGACAAATAGCGCCTGAGTATCCTTGCAGCGGAAGCTTTTGATTGGCATTGAGAAATAGTAACGCTAGACATGAATAACGTCAAGCGTTAATAGCTGTATCTGTTGAGAGAAATGGTGGGTTCTACGCTTACGGCGTGTTGACAGCACCAACTGACGAGCGATCTACTCCACATAACGTCAAATGTCGTAATGCAAGACCTGACCCCGTGCTTTTCGAGTGCCCAGCCCGAAAAATGACTTCATCATGATCAGCAAATCATCTGGCGTAACTGATACCGAGCGCTTGCTCGCCCTGTTCTGCGAGCACTCTTTCCTCAAACTGTGGAGCTATCCGAATCCTTATAAAGATGACGGTCACGAACTGTGTGACCTACTGGCCGTCTTCGGTGATTACATATTCATATTCTTCGACCGTGAGAAGCAGCTTCCGGAAGTGCCCAACAAAGCCCCGTCGATCCTCTGGGACAGGTGGAAGCGCAATGTCGTAGACCGCCAGGTCAAGACCGCGCACGGCACCGAGCGGTATCTCCGAAGTGGGCGGCCCGTCTTCCTCGATGCCAAGGGCACTACACCGTTCCCCATCCCCATTGAATTCGCGAATGCGGTTATTCACAAGATCATAGTTGCCCACGGCGCGAAGGAGGCCTGCGAACAGGCTTCAGAACAGAACGTTTATGGAAGCCTGGCGATTACGTATTGCGAGAGTGACGGCAATCCAACGCACCCCTTCCACATTGAGATCGACAAGCGCAACCCCGTTCATATCTTTGACAGCTACAACTTGTCAATCGTTTTGGGCGAACTGGACACGGTCAGTGATCTCACCGACTATCTCGACGAGAAGCTGCGAGCCATCGCCAGGTTTGATTC
>JANYAW010000336.1 GCA_025361105.1 Rhodocyclaceae bacterium
CGAGGCCACGCGCATCGGCGCGACGGATTTTCTTGAGAAGCCGGTGGGCATGCAAAAGCTGTTGGCGGCAGTAAAAAAAGCGCTTGAGAAGGGCACGCACACGGCGGCGGCTGGGTTGGTGCTGGAAGATTTCCCGCGCTCAGTGCCGCTGCGTGATCTAAAAAAACGACTGGATCAAATGTTGGCCAAGCGCCCCTTGTTGCTGTTGCGCTCGATGCCTGGCAGCATCCTGGAGCTGGTGATGAGTGGTTTGCATGGGCCAGGCAAATCAGCGCTCGATTTGGCGCACGATCCGCAGCCCTTGGGTGTCGAACAATTGGAGCGTAATCATGGCGGCGTGTTGTGGTGCGAAGAGTTAATGCGACTCACACGCTTGCAGCAAAAAAATCTCATCTTCGCTGCGGATCGTTTGGAGCGCTATGGTTTGCATTTAGTCGTCGGCACCACCCACACGCCGGCCGAATTGGCCGCTCATGGCTGGGATGAAAGCATTTTGCATCGCCTGTTTGAGACCACACTAGGGGTGCCCGGGCTGATCGAATTGCGTGACGAAGTGCCGGAACTCGCGGTGCAATTGCTTGCCCGTGCAGTAGCCAGCGGCGAAGTTCCGCTGCGCCGTTTGAGCACAGCGGCGCTCAATGCGTTGCGCCAACACGCGTGGACAGGCGGTTACGCGGAACTGCGTGGTGTTGTCAAATCTTTGGCTCTGGCAAGTTTGAATGAGGACATCGACGAGCAAGATGCGCGTCAGTTGGTTGCACCCAGTGGTGAGACTAACCCGGCGACGGCAGGTATCGATGCTACGGTTTTGAATTTGCCGCTGCGCGAAGCGCGGGAGATTTTTGAACGTATGTATTTCAATTTTCATCTGCAACGCGATGGTAGCAACATGACGCGCTTGGCTGAAAAGACCGGACTGGAGCGCACACATTTGTATCGAAAACTTAAAGACTTGGGTTTGCGGTAAGCCTTCGATTTTTTCACTGACTCGGATTTCTCAATGTCGCTACATTCATCCCGCCCAAAGAACGACACTTTTTTACGCGCACTTTTGCGTCAGCCGGTCGATTACACGCCCGTGTGGTTGATGCGCCAAGCCGGTCGCTATTTGCCGGAATATATGGAAACGCGGCGGCGCGCCGGCAGCTTTCTGGCACTGTGCAAAAACCCGCAACTGGCTTGTGAAGTCACGCTGCAACCTTTGGCGCGATTTAATCTCGACGCGGCGATTTTGTTTTCTGACATCCTCACCGTGCCGGATGCGATGGGGCTTGGCCTGTATTTCAGCGAAGGTGAAGGACCGAAATTCGAGCGGCCACTGCGCGAAGAATGGGCGATTCGCGATCTGACCGCACCTGACCCCAACGTGCATTTGCGTTACGTAATGGATGCTGTCGCCGAGATACGCCGCGCGCTGGATAACTCGGTGCCGCTGATTGGTTTTTCTGGCAGCCCGTGGACCTTGGCCTGCTACATGATTGAAGGCGGCGCCTCAAGCGATTACCGCACTGTCAAAACCATGCTCTACAACAGACCAGATTTGCTTCACCACATTTTGTCGGTCACGGTGACCGCGGTCACCGACTACTTGAATGCGCAGATTGAATCAGGTGCACAAGCGGTGATGATTTTCGATTCTTGGGGTGGCGTACTTTCACATGCGGCCTACCGTGAATTTTCATTGGCTTATATGCAAAGCATTATCAGCAATCTAAAACGCAGTCACGGCGGCGAACGCGTGCCCTGCATTGTGTTCACTAAAGGCGGCGGACAGTGGCTGGAGGCGATTGCCGACATCGGCTGTGATGCCATCGGCTGCGATTGGGCCACTGATTTGGGCAATGCGCGTCAGCGCGTCGGCAATCTTGTTGCCTTGCAGGGCAACATGGATCCGATGAGTTTGTTTGCGACGCCCGAGAAAGTTGTGCAGGAAGCGCGTCGGGTGATAGATAGTTTCGGCGACAATCATTCGGGTGGATTTGTGTTCAATTTGGGCCACGGAATTTCGCAATTTACGCCGCCAGAAAATGTCGCCGCGTTGGTCGACGCGGTGCACCGCCATAGTCGGCGGGCTTAGTCAGGCGGTTGACTGGTTGCAGCCCCGATGGAGAGGGGGTTCGCTCGTAATGGCGTGACAAAAACCCCGTTCAAATGGGGGTTTACACGACTCAAAAGTTGACACTAAAGTCAAAGAAAATATTTTCGTCGGGACTTGACTTATTCACAGAAGCTGGGGTAGTGCGGGATTTCAGGGCAGCGCACCATTGCGCATACAGCTTAATATGCAACTCATTGAAATATAAGCACTTTAATTCTGGTCAATTGTTGCACAATGCTTACAAACCCTTTGTTAGACGGTCACTCCCATGTTGAAACACAAGGTTTCCCACAAAGTTATCCACAGAAATTGTGGGTAAGAATAAATCCCTTTCGGCCCATAGGTTTAGGCGATAAATGCGAAGTATCTTCGAGATGTATTGAGCAAGCTACTGAACGGTCATGAAACTCATCCGCGTAGCACTCGACTTGCCCTTGCCACGGCAATTTGACTACCTCGCGCCGGACGCGCTGGAGAGCGATATTGGCCGCTTTGTGAGAGTGCCGTTTGGCAGCGGAACGAAAGTGGGTATTGTGCTGGCGCTGCTTGATGCCACCGATCAGCCAGTGGAAAAACTTAAAGCGGTACAAGCCATCTTGTGCGAAATTCCCACGCTGCCCGCGTCATTTATCGCGCTGTGTGAATTTTGTGCGCGCTACTACCAGGCGCCGTTGGGCGAAGTGCTGGCCTTCGCCTTACCGCCGATGTTGCGGCGCGGTAAGTTGCCGAGGATGAGCGCGCCTGTGTCTGGCGACGGCGGCGAAGCAGGGGTTTCGCGAAGCACTGCTTTGCGCCTGCGTGGCGGGTCGACTGTACTAAGCCGGCACTCTGCGCCAGCACCAACTGGCGAATTGCCGACTTTACTCACCGCTCAAGCGCAAGCCGTCGACGCAATTCTGTTGGCAAAAAATTTCCAAACTTTCCTCTTGCACGGTATAACCGGCAGCGGTAAAACCGAAGTGTATTTACGCGCCATCGCCGCCGTGTTAGCGCGTGGTGGCCAAGCGCTGATGCTGGTGCCGGAAATCGCCCTGACGCCGCAATTGCAAGGTCGCGTCGCCGCCCGGTTTCCCGATGCACATATCGTTGCCGCCCATAGCGGGGTGCCCGACGCAGCGCGTGCGCGCGGATTTTTGGAGGCGCTCGCTGGTCGCGCGGATATTGTGCTCGGCACGCGCTTGTCTATCTTTATGCCGCTGCCGCGCTTGCAAATTATTGTGGTCGATGAAGAACACGACGGCTCATTCAAACAACAAGACGGATTACGTTATTCGGCCCGCGACTTGGCCATCTGGCGTGCGCAACAGCTTGGTATCCCTGTCGTGCTTGGCTCGGCCACGCCGACGCTGGAGACGTTTTTTCACGCTCACAATGGGCGCTACACGCTGCTTGAATTACCGCTGCGCGCCGTGGCGAAAAATTTACCGGCTGTTCGGGTCGTCGATACGCGACGCGAGAAACTTCAGGACGGATTATCGCAAGCGCTCATCGACGCGATGAGTTTGCGGCTTGAGCGCGGCGAACAAAGTTTGATATTTTTGAATCGCCGTGGCTATGCGCCAGTGTTGGCCTGCCCACCGTGCGGGTGGATTTCGCGCTGTCATCGTTGCGCCGCGAATCTGGTGGTGCACCTGGCTGACCGTCGCCTGCGTTGTCACCACTGCGGTTTTGAAGCGCTGATTCCGCGCGCCTGCCCCACGTGTGGCAACGTCGATTTGAAACCCTTCGGGCGTGGTACGCAACGACTGGAAACGATACTCGGCGAACGATTTCCAAAGGCGAGAATTTTGCGCATCGACCGCGATTCGGCCAGCACGCCAAAAAAATGGCAAGCGCTGCTGGATACCATCCACGCCGGTGAAGCCGACATCCTGATTGGCACACAGATGCTGGCCAAAGGTCACGATTTCCCGCGCCTAACGATGGTCGGTGCCATCGGTGCCGATGCCGCATTGTTCGCCGCTGATTTTCGTGCGCCAGAGCGCTTGTTTGCGCAATTAATGCAAGTCGGCGGTCGCAGCGGTCGTGCTGATTTACCCGGCGAAGTGCTGATACAAACTGACTATCCGGACCACGCTTTGTACGAGGCTTTGGTCGATGGCGATTACGGTCGCTTTGCTCGCACTTTATTGCTCGAACGCGAAATTGCCGGATTCCCGCCGTATAGCTTTCAGGCGCTATTGCGTGCTGAAGCGCGCACGGTGGAGGATTCGCTGGCCTTCCTCGCCAACGCACGCCGTGATGCCGTCGCGCTAGGCATTTCAGGCATTGCGCTCTACGATCCGGTGCCGATGAAAATGCAGCGGCTGATGGCCCTTGAGCGCGCTCAGTTGCTGGTTGAGTCCACAAGTCGCCCGGCGCTGCAAGCCTTCCTGGCGCGCTGGATGGAGGCGATTTACGCACTGAAGAAAACCAGCGGATTGCGCTGGCATTTGGATGTAGATCCGCTGGAAATTTAATTTAATCGACTAGCCACGCCGCGCCGCGCACGCCGGACGAATCGCCGTGCAGTGGCCTGAGCAGGCGAGTTTTCACAGAGTCAGAAAATACATGGGCTTGCCATAGTCGCGGCACATTGTCGTAAAGGCGCTCGATGTTGGAAAGCCCACCACCCAACACAATCACATCGGGGTCGAGGATGTTGATCACACTCGCCAACGCGTGAGCAAGGCGTTGCTCGTATCGCTGTAGCGTCGCTTCGCAAGCTGCATCGTCTGCGTTGGCGGCAGCGACAATTTCGGCAGCGGATTCCACATCCTGTTGTGTTGTAAAGCGATGATTGTGCACCAAGCCCGGACCGGATAAATACAACTCAATGCAGTGCTTTTTTCCGCAGTAACAAAGCCTTTCGTGATCGCCACTTTCGTTGGCGAAGTCCGCCAGCGGATTGTGCCCCCACTCACCAGCAATGCCATTGGCACCCGCTAACACTTTCTCATTTACGACAATTCCACCACCAACACCAGTACCCAAAATCACACCAAACACGACCTCGGCATTTACGCCAGCGCCATCGATGGCTTCGGATAGCGCGAAGCAATTTGCATCATTGGCGAGTTGTACTTCGCGCCCGAGCACCGCTTGTAGATCATGGCGCAAGGGCTTGCCGTTCAGGCACGTGGAATTAGCATTTCTGACCAGACCAGTGACCCTCGATTCCGTGCCTGGGATGCCAATACCGATTCGTGATAACGGCGTGCTACCAGCACCAACTGAGGATTCCGTCAATCTAACCAAACCGGCAATCGCCTGTATCGTCGCGACATAGTCGCCTTGTGGCGTGGCGACACGTTCACGCATCAGGCAGTGTCCATCCGCGTCCAGCGCAATGACCTCAATCTTCGTGCCGCCGAGATCGATACCAATGCGAACTTGCATGTCAGTGAGCCGCGCCACGGCCGGACAGCAATGAAGCGCGCGTCACTGGGCTTTGCAACTGCACGAGCCACCATTGCAAGGCTCGTCCATGACTGGATTTCTCCGCCTTCCTCCAGGCATACCTAAATTCCAATTGTTGTTCGGCACGTTCGACACGCTTCACTACCAATTGCCCGTTATCGATGTAGGGCTGCGCAAGGCCGGTTGGCAGGAAGCCGGAGCCGATTCCTCTGATCTGTGCTTCCAACTTGGCCGACATATCGGTGACCGTGAACACATCCTGGCCGACCAATAATCCGATGCTCATCGAGATACCGCGTTGCGCAGAATCGGCCACGGCGACCGCGCGATATTGGCGAATATCATTGTCTTTCAAGGGCTCGGGAAGTTTCGCCAAGGGGTGGCGCGGCGCAACAGCGAAGACAAATTTCAGATGACCAAGCGGGGCTTGCAGAAAATCGACGCGTGCGCTTGGTGTCATCACCACACCCAGGGCCAGATCAGCCGCGCCGGAGCTAAGTGCTTCCAATGTTCCAGATAAGGTTTCATTGGCAAGCTTGACGCGGGTCGGTGGGTTCAGCGCAAAAAACTGCTCGCACAATTCCATCATCGTCACCCTATTGATGAACACTGTCCACCGCTATCGTCAGTTGCGGCTCCCAGCCGGTGGCGACCCGGCGTATGCGATTGGCGACCGCATCAATGTCTGCCAGCAGCCGCTCGCCTTCGCGCAGCAATTCGCTGCCGGCCTCGGTCAAGCGAGCCTGTCGCGAACTGCGATCAAACAGCAACACGTCGAGTGCATCTTCCATTTGCCGCACACGATAGGTGAGGGCACTGGGAACCATATTGACGTGGCGCGCCGCAGCGGCAAAGCTGCCCGTACGTGCAATGGTTTGCAACATGGCCAAGGCATCTGGTGTCAGGACATCGCGAGCAGTCGTCATGATATGGGTCAAGGTTTCATTCAATATTTTTGAATGATGACATCAAATGCCCAGGTCTTGCAATCACCGCTAGGCGCGCAAGATGCTACTTATCGACAAGGAGGATGCAATGCTGAAACTTCGAAAATCGCAAGATCGCGGGTATGCCGACCACGGCTGGTTGCAAAGCTACCACTCGTTTTCGTTTGCCGACTATCAAGATCGGGACTTCATGGGATGGGGAAATCTGCGCGTCATCAATGAGGATCGCATTGCAGCGGGAAAAGGTTTCGGCACGCATGGCCACCGCGATATGGAAATCATCAGTTACGTTTTGTCCGGCGAGCTTGCCCATCAAGACAGTATGGGCAACGTCAAAGGCATTGTGCCCGGCGAAGTACAACGCATGAGTGCGGGTCGCGGCGTTACCCATGCCGAGTTCAATCACGCGCTTGATCAGACTACGCATTTCTTACAAATTTGGATTACACCCAAGTTTAATGGCATAGCGCCGAGCTACGCCCAAATGCTGATTCCGGCAGCGAATAAACGCGGAAAATTATGCAAAATTGCTACACCGGAGAGCACTGAAAATTCTATTTCGATTAACGCCGACGCGTTGGTTTATGCCGGCTTGTTTGATGGTGATGAGGCGGCGGGTTTGAGTCTGAACCCGGCGCGAAAAGCTTATGTGCACCTTATTGTCGGAACGCTGGAAGTGAATGGCGAGCATTTACAGGCAGGCGATGCGCTTATGCTGGAACACGAAACGCATCTTGCATTGTCAAACGGCAAAGCCGCCGAGGTGCTGGTTTTTGATTTGACTGCGTAGTTCCCGTAATATTTTTTTATTTGCACTCAACCCAAGGAGCATGGAAATGGCAAAACTCGTTGTTGTATATCACTCAGGCTACGGCCACACTAAGCGGATGGCAGAAGTTGTCGCCGAAGGAGCGGCGGCAACGCTGGTTGCCATCGACGCAGAAGGCAATTTGAGCGACGCGCATTGGGAACTACTGCATGCGGCTGACGCCATCATTATGGGTAGTCCAACCTACATGGGCAGCGTCAGTTGGCAATTCAAAAAATTTGCCGATGCCTCATCCAAGCCCTGGTTTGGCCAGCAATGGAAAGACAAAATTTTCGCCGGCTTCACCAACAGCGCAACGATGAATGGTGACAAGTTATCGACACTGCATTATTTGTTCACCCTCGCCATGCAACACGGCGGCATTTGGGTAGGTACCGGAATCATGCCGAGCAACAAAAAATCGGCGCAGCGTAACGATCTGAATTATGTCGGTTCATTTTCCGGTGCAATGGCTCAATCTCCATCAGACAGCAGCCCCGCAGAAATGTTGCAGGGTGATCTGGACACCGCGAAGCTATTTGGTCAGCGAGTGGCCGAAGTCACCGCGCGATTCAAATCTTGAATCGCGGCAAGGCCAGGCCGCTATCGATGGCGGTCTGGCATCGCAATGGCCAGCGATTTCCTTCGTCTAGCGCGTGAACCAAGCGACAGTCGCCACTGCAAGAAGAATCCCCGTCAAGTAAAGTGTCCATGGGGTGCGCTTTTCCTCGTAAGGATCACTGAGCGATCGTTGCGCGCCTTCCGGTAGTTTCGCCAGCTGGGTCAGCGAAGTTCCGAACGGAATATTGATGCGCG
>JANYAW010000380.1 GCA_025361105.1 Rhodocyclaceae bacterium
CAATCCGGAAAGCTCAAGGATGAGCACTAGCAGAGCGAGAAATACCAGCACTGACAGCACTTGTGAGTAGCGCCGTAAGGCCTCAATGTAGCGATGCGTCATTGTTCGCTTCTGCGTGTAGGCGGTGCTTGGATTTTCATGAGGGCGAACAAACCGATGTCGGTGATTCAGTCAAAGCGATAATTTGGTAGTGCGACACGACTGGAAACGGTTCATAAAAATGATGCAGCAGTGCCTTCCACTGTTGATATTGCGCGGAGCCGCGAAAGCCAACTTCGTGTGCTTCGAGGGTGTCCCATTCGACCAGCAAAAGATATTCATCAGCGCGCTCGATGCAGCGTTGCAGCGTATGCGATAAGCATCCGGGCATTGCCGCGATGATCTGCTGCGCTTGAGCAAATGCCAATTCAAATTCCGCCGATTGACCGGCGCGAATGTGTAGCGGCGCAACCTCCAGAAACATCGAACTGATTAGGTCATGTCGCCGAAAGGATTGCTCGTCGGCAAATCTATCGGATGCGCAAATCCCGGCAAGGTGACGCGGGACGAATCAATGGTAATTGCCGATTCGTCGATCATGTTTTCGCCGAATTGATAAATGGTTTGCAAGTTGCCGCGCGAGGCTTCTGCGTCGTAGGCCGCCGCGTGTTTGCGGGTCGCTTCGCGGCGCGTTGTGTAATCCGCAAACGCCACTTCGCCATAGCGTTTCTTGAGCATTTTCTCCACCAGTTGTGGCGAATACACGGCAGCGGTGGCGTTGTTGCCGCCGAATCCTTTGGAGTTCAAAAATGCCACATCGCGCGCGCCAATGCCCTCTGCAATATCGCGATTGGATATTTGCAAGCGCTCGGCATAAACATCATCGGCAACTTTATCTATGGTCTTGATGCCCGGCATGATGCCGTATTTGAATACGCCAAGTGACGACATCAATTGATCACCACTAGCCGGCGCGAGCGGGTGGCCGACGTAGGCTTTGACTGCGGTGACCGGCCAATTTTTAATATCGAACGCACGCGCCACAGTGTCCAAAATCAAGGATTCGGTGACGCGATTTTGTGGTGTGCTCGAACCATGGGCCTGGACAAAACTGCGCTCGCGCACCGTATCCGCGCCGACAATCGCGACGGCTGAAGCGACCGCTTTTGCCATCGTGATGTAGTTGCCCGCGCCTGGTCCGGGAATCGATTTTTTGTAGCCATCGGCATTCACAAAAACATCGCTCACCGCGCCATGAATATCTGCGCCAAGTTGCATCGCCAATGCATCGTCCATCAGCACCACGTATTGCGCGGACTCGGACAAAGTGAAACCACAATTTTCGCCGAAGGGTCGACTGGAACGACGATAGTCACAATGCGCGACATCGACACCGTCGAGCTTGGCCAAATTTTCGGCAGTGGCCAGCGCACCCATCGTTGCGTAGCCTTCGATGATTTCCGATACCACTGGCGCTTCGGTGCAACCCACCACGACAACCCGCCGACGACCATTACGGATGTCGTCCACACCGAGGCGCAAGTTGTACAAAAAACTGGCGCAAGCGCCGGTCACCGCGCCGGTCACACCCACGCTGCCGAGCACATAGGCATTCACAAAATCGGCTGGCATGGTGTTCAGGCCCAACGGTAATTGACGTGCCGAAACGCGCTCGCCTTTTAGCCGCGCTTGCATCATGCCGCCGTTGCCGTTTTCGTCCAATTGGCTCATGCCGCTGGCCGCGAACACGCCAATTTCATCGGGATGCACTGCATTGGCAATCGTCTTCCAATCTATGCCGATGGAATGCACCGCATCAGACGCAGCCGTCACCGCCAATTGCACGCCGCGCGGATGCGAGCGCGAGTTGTAATGATCGGCAGGGTCAAAACCCGATGGCAATTGTCCGGCAGATTTGACCGGTAAATCGCGCGTGCTGGCAATCAAACCATTAAAGCCCGACGCCACAGTGACGTGCGCCAAAGCGCTCGACGAAGCGTCTGTGGGCATCACGACCGACCACGACAGCGGCAAAGGTTGCGGCAATTGTTTGACCGGCAAAGTGAAAGTGAAGGGCGCATCGGCGCTCGCCGCCAAGTCAATTTTCTGATGCGTCAGCACAGCGGTATCGTCAAATGCTTCAATGCGGCGAATCAGCGTGGAATCCAGAATTTGCTGATTGAACTTGGCCGCCACTTCGTGCGGGTCAAATGCGTTGCCGTCGGCATCGACATACTGGCTTTCGGAATAGGTCACCAGCTTCATCAGCGTGGCGAGGCCGACCAAAGTTTCCTCGCGCATTTGTTCCGGCAGCGATTCGATCACCATGCGCCGATAACCATGATGAAACGAACTGCGACCAGCGGCATTGAATCCACCAAAACCAACGATTACGGGAAGTCGAGACATTGGATAACTCCTGTGGCGCTGTGCCTTGTTGGCACAAAAAACCTGTCCCGCAGTCTAACGCAGGTGTTCGTGTCTGCTAACTTCGCCAGTTGGTGCTGGGGATACGCCGTTGCGTGGCCTGTCCTATAACCAAGCTGGCATTTGCGCCGCCAGCGCTTGCCGCTCTGTCGTCGCGCTACCTAACAATGCGAAGCCAAGTGGTTTTGCATCCGCACCAACAAAAAAAGCCCGCACACCATCAGCACCAACTTCCTCCTGCCATACGCCGTTGCTGCCCTGCGGTGGGGGGCACACGACCGTCGGACAAGCGGGTGTTTTAACCACGATGGGCATTGCCGCGTAATGCAATTCGGTGAGCGTACCGGCCAGGGTTTTTGCCATTGCGCGGGCTTGCGCCATGATGGGCAGAATGAATGGAAGATTTAGGCCACCGACTTCCGTGCAGTCACCCAGTGCGTAGATCGGCGCTTGGTCTTTACCGGCGTTGACCTGCAGATGGCCATTCACCACGATGCCCCGATTGACGGGCAATCCGCTGGCTTTGGCAAGTGCTGTTTCTGGGATTAAACCTATCGCCGACAAAACAATATCTGCATTGTGAGACGCGCCGTGATTGTCAGTCAGGCGATAGTGATGTGCAGATTTTTCGACGTGGGCGATGCCGGTGTTGAAGTGAAATTTCACACCTGCGTTTTCCATGCGCTGTTGGAAGAATGCGGCGGCGTGCGTGGGCAGCAAACGCCCCAAGGCTTGCGGGGCGAGATCGAATACTTCAACTTCAAAACCACCGTGGCGTAAATCGTTGGCGAACTCGCAGCCGATTAGTCCGGCACCGAGTATCGCTACGCGCTTTTTGCCGTCGCTTTTGCCACCTAAGGCGCGACGAAATTCGGCGTAGTGATCCAGATGGTTGACTGACAAAACATCCTCGGCGCCGTCGCCCGCGAGGCTCAAGCGTATCGGGCGTGCGCCGAGTGCCAGCACCAAGTGTTGATACTCAAAATCGCCGATCGAAGTTGCTACTGTGGCGGACTGCGCGTCTATCGCTGTCACTTGCACATCCGAATGAATCTGCATCTTGAGTTGCGCGGCGAGTGCGTCGCGCTGCGTCATCATCAATTGTTCGACGCTTTTTCCGGCGGCCAAGGCATTGGATAAATTCGGCTTGGAATAAAAACCACCGGCATCGGCACTGATCAAAGTGATGCCGATGTTGGCATCGAGCTTGCGCAGTTCGCGAGCGAGGCTGACGCCCGCCATGCCTGAACCAACAATCAGCACGCCCGCGTTCATCTAAATTTCCTGCATTTCAAAATCGGCTTTAGCGACACCGCAATCGGGGCAGGCCCACGATTCCGGCACATCGCTCCACGCCGTTCCAGCGGCGATGCCGTGCTCCGGGTCGCCGTCGGCTTCGGAATAAACATAACCACAAACGATGCAAACGTAGGTTTTCATTTTTGATCTTTCTTTAATAAAAGTGTCAGCGTGATTTTCCCAGTTGGTGCTGGTAATACGCCGTGAAAATAAATAATCAGACAGTAATGGAGGCAAGTTGCGCGCGGTAGTGTGCCGCGTGCTTCTCTTCCACCCGCGCCAGTGCTGCGAAGCGTTTTGCCGCCTTGGCTAAGGTGTTGGCAAAGAATTCTGCGTGCTCCTTCGATTCGGCAATTTGCTCGTCAATTTCCTTCACTGCAGCGGCATGGCCTTCTGCTTCTGCGGCGTGGCGAAATGACGGATACATTTCGGTGTATTCATAAGTCTCGCCATCTATCGCATATTGCAAACATTGCGACGGGGTGAGTGATGCGGCAGGATAAAGCAGATCGAGATGACCGAAGGCGTGCTGGACTTCTTGATCGGCGGTGGCTTCAAATGCTTTGGCGCTTGCCTCGTCGCCAGCGGCGCGGCAGAGTTTGGCGAAATAGCGATATTTGATGTGCGCCATCGACTCGCCGGCAAATGCGGATTCAAGGTTTTTGATCGTGGGTGACTGAAGTTGCGTTGCCATGGTGCGTCTCCTTAAGGATTAGTCCGAGTGAAATACCCGGCTGACGCTTCGCATGGTAGCGACCTTCAATAGCTATTTCCAATGACTTATAACAATTCCATAGATAGCTATTAACTATCCATTTCACAGTGTTGATTCGTTGACGAAATCTTCTTTGCCACGCACGGAGCAATCGGGGCAGACAAAATCGTCTGGCAGGTCGGCAAATTTTGTCCCTGGCGGAAAGCCTTCGTGGGCGTCGCCCTTGGCTTCGTCATAACGATAGGCGCAGTCGGGGCAGAAATAAATTGCCATCGGTCGCTCCTAAGCGGTTTGCAAATTGCCGCCCGCACCGTAGCGTGCCAGCAACGCTTCGCGTCGAGTCGGGTCGATGTTGACGCGCGACATATCACCATGGATGTGCGGCAGCGCGAGCAGGCGCTTGTCCATAATCCAGAACCACAACGGCGGAATCATGGCGACCACATACATGCCGAAATAACCATTGGGTAGAGTCGGCAAATCGGGAAAACTGCGCAGACTTTGATAGCGCCGCGTCGGGTGTGCGTGATGATCGGAATGGCGCTCCAGTTGATACAACATCAGATTCGATGCCAAATAATCAGCGTTCCATGAATGCCAGGGCTGGCAATGTTCAAAGCTGCCATTGGGATTTTGTTGGCGCAGCAAACCATAGTGCTCGATGTAATTGGCGCTGGTGAGTTGCCACCAGGCGAAAAAATTGTGAATGGCGAGGAAGGGCAGCATGATCCAGCCAAAAGCGAGAATCAACGCGCCTTGCAGCACGAAACTGATGGCATAGGATTGCAACGCTTCGTTTTCATAATGCCAGGCCGGTTTGTTCAGTCGCGCCAAACGCTCGCGCTCAACTTGCCAGCCACGCTTCCAACACCCTGGAATTTCACGTAGCGCAAAGCGGTAAATGTTCTCGCCCATGCGCGAGCTGGCTGGATCAGTCGGCGTCGCGACATGGCGATGATGGCCGCGATTGTGTTCAACGCAAAAATGTCCATAGATAGGAACCGCCAAAACAATGCGCGCCATGATGCGCTCTAACTTGGTTTTTTTGTGCCCCAATTCATGTGCGGTGTTGATACCCAACCCGCTGGTAAGTCCGGCAGAAAGGGCGACCACAACCAATGCTGGAATCGACAAATCGTGCGTAGCAACAAACCACGCCATCAAGACCAACACAATGAAATGCAGCGGCACTGTGAGTAGCGGTAACCAACGATAGTAGCCGTCCTCTTCCAGCGTGGCGACGATTTCTTCGGGCGGATTATTCTTGTCTTCGCCGAGTAGCCAATCAAACAAACTTGCGCCGACATAAGTCGATAGCAAAGGCAACGCCAGCCACAATTCATTGCCCGACCACAGGTAGTTGCCAATCCCGGTCAAGGCCAATAGCGGATACAAAAGCGAGATCAACCAAAGGTAACGCTTCTTGTCGCGATAGGTAATTTCACCCTTGCCGGGATGCTGTACGCTAAAAGTTTTCATCAGTAGCTCTCCACATTAGTAATGGCATTGAACGCATCTTAGGTTGCACCATAAATCTTGCCAATTGCATTAAGTGACAATATTATGGTCATTTTACGCCACGCTATTTACAATACACGACCATGTTCTCACCCGTTGATATCTTGCCGACACCAAGCACCTATGCCAAAGTCATGCTCCAACGCGGGCAAAAGCAGGCAGATGACTTGCTGCGTGACACTGGCTTGGATGCCGATAGTTTGGCGCATCAAGCCAACATCACCGTGCTGCAGCAACTGCAAGTTTTCGCCAACGCAATGCGGCTGGCCAAGCGCGGCGACTGGGCGCTTGAGTTTGGTAAGCATCTGGATATCAATAGCCACGGGCCACTGGGTTTTGCGGCTCTCTCGGCGCCGACTTTGGGCGATGGCATTGCCGTGCTGGGACAATTCGCCAGCATACGTTCGCCGTATTTGAACTACCGAAGCATAGTCGGCAACAATGCCGTCGGCATTCAAATCGACACGGATAAGCGCCCGTTAGGCGGGCTTGAATTACCGGTAGTAGAAATTGTCATGCACATTTTCCAGTCTTTCGTTGAAGCCATTTTGGGTCACCGCGTTAGCGAAGCTGCACTAAGCATCACCGCGCCGCCGCCAGCGCATGTTGCGCTTTATGCCGATTATTTTCACGCACAATGCCGCTTCAATGCACCCGTCAATGCCTTCACCCTACCCGCCGATTTATGCGCTTTACCTAGCCCGTTTTACGACGAAAAATCCTATCGCATTGCGCTCACAGGGTGCCGTGAAGCCCTCGATGCCTTGCTACGTCCCGACGATATGAGTACGCGCTTGCGGCATTTGTTGGCTTCGCACTTTGATCAAATTGGCGCGGGTGCGACGAAGCTTTCCTTGCCGCGCCAGGATCAAATGGCAAAAACGCTATGCGTTTCACCGCGCACGCTAATCCGGCAGTTAGCCGCCCAAGGCACCAGCTTTCGCGCGCTAGCGGCCGAGCAACAATCAGACAGCGCCTGCAAG
>JANYAW010000384.1 GCA_025361105.1 Rhodocyclaceae bacterium
CGCCAAAGGCATCAAGCCGATTATCGGTTGCGATGTGTGGATAGCCGACGACGAAGCGCCACTGCATCAACCCGATGCCAACTTGAATGCCGTGCGCGTTTTATTGCTATGCCGCAATCATGCTGGTTACTTGCGCCTATGCCAGTTAGTGACTCAGGCTTACCTTGCGCCCAGGCGTCATGGGCATCCGGAAATTTCGCGCGCGGCACTTGGTACCGGTGATAATAGCGGCCTGATTGCCTTGTCCGGCGCGGCTTACGGCGATGTCGGACAATTGTTGATGGCCGACAAAGTTAGTCAAGCCGAGCAGCGTGCGCAGGCGTGGGCCAAGCTGTTCCCCGATGCGTTTTATATCGAAGTGCAACGACCATCGCAGGCGCAAAGTGATGCACCCATTACACCCATTGCCGCCGAAGAAGCATTGCTTGCGGCCAGCGTGAATCTTGCGGCGCGACTTGATTTGCCGGTGGTCGCCACCCATCCGATACAATTTCTCGCCGCCGACGATGCGCGAGCGCACGACGCGCGCGTCTGCATTGCTGATGGTCATGTACTCAGCGACAAGCGGCGCGCACGGGTGTTTAGCGATCAGCAATATTTCAAGACTCAAGCCGAAATGGCGACGCTGTTTGCTGACCTTCCCGAAGCCCTGGAAAATGCGGTGGAAATCGCGCGACGATGCAATCTGAGTATTGTGCTGGGAAGCAGTCAGCTACCAGCGTTCCCGACGCCAGAGGGTGTGTCGCTGGAAACTTTTCTCGGCACGGAATCGTATGCGGGATTGGAAAAGCGTTTGCAAGTGCTCTATCCAGATTCGGCCGTGCGCGAAGCGCAGCGTGCGACTTATGTATCACGCCTGGATTTTGAAATCGCCACGATTGCAAAAATGGGCTTCCCGGGCTACTTCTTAATCGTCGCCGATTTCATTGCCTGGGCGCGCAACAATGGCGTGCCGGTCGGCCCTGGGCGTGGCTCCGGTGCGGGTTCTCTGGTCGCCTATAGCCTTGGCATTACTGATCTTGATCCGCTGAAATACGAATTGCTGTTCGAGCGATTTTTGAACCCGGAACGCGTTTCCATGCCCGACTTCGACATCGATTTTTGTCAAGACGGACGCGACCGCGTGATCGACTATGTGAAGAAAAAATACGGTGCGCATGCGGTCTCACAAATCGTGACCTTCGGCACTATGGCGGCCAAAGCGGTGATTCGCGATGTCGGTCGCGTACTCAATTTGGGTTTCAATTTTGTCGACCAATTCGCCAAGTTGATTCCCAACGAATTAGGCATCACGCTGGCGCTGGCCAGAGAAAAGGAACCGCTAATCGCCGAGCGCATCAAGGCCGAAGAGGAAGTCGCCGAGCTGTGGGTGCTGGCCGAAAAACTCGAAGGCGTGGCGCGCAATGTCGGCATGCATGCCGGTGGCGTGCTCATCGCGCCGGGCAGTCTCACCGATTTTTGCCCGCTCTACGCGGCCGACGGCGCCAGCTCGGCGGTGTCGCAGTTCGATAAAGACGATGTCGAAAAAGCCGGCCTGGTCAAGTTCGATTTTCTCGGCTTGCGCACGCTCACCATTCTCGAAGAAACACTGCGCTTGGTGCGCGAAGTCGAAGGTATCGCGATCAATCTCGAAACCCTGCCGCTCGATGATCGCAGCACTTACAACACAATATTCAAAAACGCCAACACGACCGCCGTGTTTCAATTTGAGTCCGGCGGCATGAAAGACACGCTGATCCAGGCGCGCCCTGATCGCCTCGATGATTTGATTGCACTGAACGCACTGTTCCGCCCCGGGCCGATGGAATTTATTCCGAATTTCATCAGTCGCAAACACGGCAAGGAGACGGTTCGTTACCCGCATCCCAGCCTTGAAAAAGTCCTGAGCAACACCTACGGCATCATGATTTATCAAGAGCAAGTGATGCAAACCGCGCAGGTCATCGCCGGTTATAGCTTGGGCGGCGCCGACGAGCTGCGCCGCGCGATGGGCAAAAAAGACATCGTCAAAATGGACAA
>JANYAW010000409.1 GCA_025361105.1 Rhodocyclaceae bacterium
CACGAACTTTCTCAATGACGGGCACACCTTTTCTGAGCAACAACTGTTCGGCACGCACGCAAAACGGGCACATTCCGGTCGAGTACATCAGCACTTTGCTCATCGAAATTCTCTTTGTTTTCCCGTTATGAAATCGGCTATTTTTTTGTCAGCGGCAAATTCGCTTCTGTCCAGGACGCCATGCCACCGCTGAGCATAAAGACCTGTTCAAAGCCCGCTTTTTTGAGCGCGCTGACCGCACCACCAGAGCGCATACCGTTGGCGCAGCACACAATGACCGGCGTGGTTTTGAGCTTCTCGATTTCAGACAAATGCGTGTCCAATTGTGCCAGAGTGATGTGTCGCGCACCTTGAATATGCCCGGCGTTCCACTCGCTGGCTTCACGCACATCGAGCACCACCGCGTCTTGCCGGTTCATCATCATGGTCGCTGCGGCGGGTGTCAATTCGTCTTTGCCACCGCCCGTGAGCATCGGCCAAATCAGCATCAAACCCGAGACTAAAGCGAGGCCGACCCACATCATGTTTTGCTGGATAAATTCAATTGCCATGAGCTAAAAGGTAATCACTGCTGGAAGTGATTGATAGTAAGGAATGGTCGCTATTATAGAATGCCAGCGGCGGCAACAAGACCAGCAATATCGCGCCAAACCTGCGCCAAACTGAATGCTTCTGGCGACCACTTCACAATTTTCCTGCGAGCAAATATGTACAAAATCGTCCTCCTGCGTCACGGCGAATCTGTCTGGAACAAAGAAAATCGCTTCACTGGCTGGACTGACGTGGGCCTGAGTGAAAAGGGCATGGCGGAAGCGATTGCGGCGGGTCAATTGCTGAAAGCCGAGGGCTTCAGCTTTGATATCGCCTACACCTCGGTGCTGCAACGGGCGATCAAAACGCTGTGGACGGTGCTGGAACAAATGGATCGCATGTGGATTCCGGTTGCACATTCATGGCGCTTGAACGAGCGTCATTACGGCGCCTTGCAAGGCTTGAACAAATCCGAAACCGCTGCGAAATTTGGCGATGCACAAGTGTTGATTTGGCGACGCGCTTATGACACGCCGCCGCCCGCGCTAGCCGACAACGATCCGCGTTTGGAAACCGGCAACCCACGTTATGCCGATTTGACAACCGCAGAATTTCCGCATACCGAATGCCTCAAAGATACCGTCGAACGCTTTCTGCCATATTGGCACGAGACCATCGCCCCTGCGGTGAAATCAGGCAAGCAAGTCATCATCGCGGCGCACGGAAACAGTCTTCGTGCCTTGATTAAATATCTCGACAATGTCAGCGACGATGCCATCGTCAATCTCAATATCCCTACCGCGCAGCCGCTGGTTTATGAATTGGATGCGGAATTAAAGCCCCTACGTAGTTATTACTTGGGCGATGCCAGTGCAATCGAAGCGGCGATGCAAGCCGTGGCCAATCAGGGAAAAGCCAGCGCGTGAGCTTGGTTGCGAGCCATTGCACGCGCTCGTTGCTGTGGTTGCGCTCGGTCGCCGCACTTGTTGCGTTAGTCGCCTGCGTGCTTGGGTTTTCAACGGCAAGTGGCGCAGCCAAGCACGATCTGAAGGACGTACAAAATCGCCTGCAAACGCTGAATCGTGATCTTGTCAAAAGCGAGGAAAAACACAGCGACGCGGTCGATCAATTGAAGGACACCGAGACTCGGATTTCGCTCGCCACCAAACATTTGCGCGAACTGAGCGACGAGCGCAAAGTCGTGCAGGCGCAGCTCAGCGAGCTCAATAATCAAACCCACAAACTTGACGGTCAGGCGGCGCGGCACCAAGCGCAACTAGGTCGCGTGTTGCGCTCGCAACCGATGCAAGACGAGAGCGATGCCTGGCAAAAATGGTTGTCGGGAACCGACCCGAATCAATCAGCGCGCGACGAATATTTTCTGACGCGGCTATCGCAAGCCAAGGCCAATTTGATTCGAGAATTGCAAGGCATCGCGGTGGAAAAACGCACGCTGATGCAAACGGTGGCAACGCACAAAGCACAGATACTTGCGATTGAAAAAAATGAACAAGGCAGCCGCGAAGAATTGCTCGCATTGCAAAAACAACGGCAATTGACGCTGGCTGCCTTGGCAGGAAAAATCAAAGCGCAACGGCGGGAAATTGGCAGCTTGAAGCGCGATGAATTGCGGCTTAGTAAACTTATTGAAGGGCTAGGAAAATCGTCTGCGCGCGCGCCAAAGAAATCGCCAATTGGTGCCGATGACACGCCGTCAATTAAGCTCAAACCAGTTTCTCCGCGCACAAAAATCACCGATGCCGACCCCGGCAAAATCGCCGGTGTATTCGGCCAACTGCGCGGCAAATTACGGTTGCCCGCAATCGGCCAAATCAAAGGCCGCTTCGGCACCGCGCGCGAAGACGGC
>JANYAW010000038.1 GCA_025361105.1 Rhodocyclaceae bacterium
GCCGGCTGCGGCTGCGCGAGGCATGCCTCGCGAAACCCCACCTCGCCCCACCCCGGGGCGGGCTTCTGATTGGCTCGCTGCGCTCGATATCACGAGCGCTTCGTCCTGTTGTCTTGCGCTACGCTTTTGAACCTCAATGGAATTTAAGAATCCGCGCGAAGAACTTGAGCGCTTTCGTGCTCGCTTGACTGTCGCTGGCGGGTTCGTGCTGGTGTGTTTTGCCGCCCTGTTGATGCGCTTTGTCTGGCTGCAAATCATTCAAAACAATTACTACACCACGCGTGCCGAAGACAACCGGATTTCGCTGGTGCCTATCGTGCCCAATCGCGGGCTGATACTTGATCGTAATGGTGTGGTGCTGGCGCGCAGTTACGCCGCCTACACACTGGAAATCACGCCATCGAAAGCCAAAAATCTGGATCAAATGATCGATGCCCTGGGGCAAATCATCGAGGTGCAGCCCAAGGATAGAAAGCGTTTCAAAAAGCTGCTTGAAGAGAGCCGCAATTTTGAATCCTTGCCGATACGGACGCGCTTGACCGATGCTGAAGTGGCGATATTCACTGCGCAGCGTTATCGCTTTCCCGGCGTCGAAATCAAAGCCCGATTGTTCCGCCAATACCCGGGCGGCGCATTCGCTTCGCATATCGTCGGTTACATCGGCCGCGTGACTGATCACGATATCGAAAAAATCGAGAAGCAGGAACAAGAAGCCAACTATCGCGGCACCGAGCATTTTGGCAAATCAGGTCTGGAACAAAAATACGAATTCGCCCTGCACGGCATCGCTGGATTTGAACAAGTTGAAGTCGACGCCGGCGGCCACGCGGTGCACACCTTGGCGCGCACCGCACCGATAGCCGGTAACAATCTGACACTGACCATAGACGCGGAATTGCAGCGCATTGCCGAAACCGCATTCGGTGATCGCAAAGGCGCACTGGTCGCCATCGAACCATCGACTGGCGGTTTGTTGGCACTGGTATCCACGCCGACTTACGATCCGAATTTATTTGTCGATGGCATCGACAGCGCCAATTGGCGCGAGCTTAATGAGTCGCCGGACAAGCCGATGATTAACCGCGCACTTAACGGCGCTTATCCGCCCGGTTCGACCTTCAAGCCTTTCATGGCTCTGGCAGCGCTCACCGTGGGCAAGCGCCGCGCCGAGCAAATCACTTTCGATCCGGGATTTTTTAATTTCGGTGGCCATACATTTCGCGACGACAAAAAAGGTGGCCACGGTGCGGTGGATATGTACAAATCTATCGTCCAATCCTGTGACACGTATTACTACGCGTTGGCCAATGATATGGGCATCGACAATATTTCCAATTTCATGGCGCAGCTTGGTTTCGGTCAGCGCACCGGCATTGATATCGAAGGCGAATCGGAAGGCATATTGCCTTCGCAAGAATGGAAGAAAAAACGCTTCAAAAAACCCGAGCAACAAAAATGGTACGCCGGTGAAACAGTGTCGATAGGCATCGGCCAAGGCTATAACGCTTACACGCCGATTCAGTTAGCGCAGGCGACGGCGGTGATCGCTAATCGCGGCGTGATGTTTCGCCCGCATTTGGTGGATTTCATTACCGATACTGTCACCGGTGTGCGCACCAAAATTGAATCGACACCTTTGCGCACCTTGGACTTGAAGCCCGAACATCTGGATGTCATCCGCAATGCGATGATCGGTGTGAACAAGGAAGGTACAGGCGCACGCGCCTTTGCTGGCGCCCAATACGTTGCGGCCGGCAAGACTGGCACCGCGCAAGTTTTTTCGCTCAAGGGCAGCGACTACAAAGCGCAAGGTGTAAAACAAGAGTTGCGCGACCACGCTTTGTTCATTGCCTTTGCACCCGCCGACGAGCCCAAAATTGCGCTTGCCATCCTGGTCGAAAACGGCGGCTTTGGTGCGGCAGCAGCAGCGCCGATTGCGCGTTTGGTACTTGATTACTATTTGCTCGGAAAACGCCCGCCAGGTCCGGCGGTAGAAGACGAAGCGGCATCGGAAGACAGTCCATGAACGGATTTAATTTTTCCATCGTGCGCAAATATTGGGAGCGTTTAATCGCGCCTATCGATGGCCCATTGATGGTGATTACTGCCATGTTGCTGTTGCTTGCCACCGGCATTATGAGCAGCGCTTCGCCGGAACGTCTCGGTGCGCAATTACTCAATATTTGTGTGGCGCTCACGGTGATGCGTTTTCTGGCGCAAGTACCACCGCAACGTCTGATGCGTTTTGCGATTCCGATTTATGTTTTGGGTATTTTGTTATTGATCGCTGTCGCACTGTTTGGCGATGTCGCCAAAGGCGCGCGGCGTTGGTTGAATTTAGGTTTGATGCGGGTGCAACCGTCGGAGCTAATGAAAATTGCCATGCCGTTAATGTTGGCGTGGTTTTTTCAGCGCCACGAAGCAATGTTGCGCATGCGTGATTTCGCCGTCGCAGCGATTCTTCTGCTGTTGCCGATCGCGCTAATCGCCCGTCAGCCGGATTTGGGCACGGCGATTTTGGTGCTCGCTGCGGGTTTCTACGTAATCTTTTTTGCCGGCCTGCCGTGGAAAATTATTGTTGCAATGATTGTCGCTGCAGTGGGTAGCGCACCTATTGCGTGGTCGCTGTTGCACGACTATCAGCGAGCGCGGATTTTGACTTTGCTCGACCCCGAAAAAGACCCGCTAGGTAAAGGCTTTCACATCATTCAATCAACCATCGCTATTGGCTCCGGCGGCGTATTGGGCAAGGGTTGGCGCGAAGGCACGCAAGCACAATTGGATTTTCTGCCTGAGCGACATACGGACTTTATTTTCGCCGTGTTCTCCGAGGAATTTGGTCTGCTCGGCAATCTTTTGTTGGTGACGCTGTATGCCTTGCTGATTGGCCGCATGTTGATGATCGCTGCCAACGCTGCGACACTTTTTTCGCGTCTTTTGGCCGGCGCAATCACCATGATTTTCTTTACCTATGCGTTTGTGAATATGGGCATGGTATCGGGTATTTTGCCGGTCGTCGGTGTGCCGCTGCCGCTGATTAGTTATGGTGGTACGGCGCTGGTGACCTTGCTCTCGGGCATCGGTATTTTGATGTCGATACACAAGAACCGAATGCTGGTGCAAAAGTGATGCGGCATATTTATTTAGCCGTCATGACACTGCTGTTGAGTGCCTGCGGCAGCCAGCCACCAAAACCGGTTGATGTGCGCAGCACGGCACCGGTAGTTGTAGCGCCCGCCGATACAAATAACGGCGGCGAAGCAGGGGTTTCGCAAAGCACTGCTTTGCGCCTGTGTAGCGGGTCTGCTGTACTAAGCGGACACTGCACACCAAATCCAACTGACAAACTCGCGCGCAAACCAACCGTGAAAGTCACGCGCGGCGGTGGCTATTATCAAGACGATGGCCCTGGCGCTAATGCGCCGACCGACCTCGATGCGATTCCTGATGCAACACCAAAAGCTGAGCCACTGCATCGCTTCGCCAACAATCCATATTCTGTTTTGGGTCGCGATTACACACCGATGAAATCCGCCGACGGCTATCAAGCGCGCGGCATCGCGAGCTGGTACGGGCGTAAATTTCATGGTCAAAAAACCTCCAGTGGCGAGCCGTACGACATGTACGGCATGAGCGCCGCCCACCCGACGCTGCCGATTCCATCGTATGTCCGCGTGAGCAATCCGGCCAACGGGAAATCGGTGATAGTACGCGTCAATGATCGCGGCCCGTTTCATGCCGGTCGCATCATTGATTTGTCGTATACCGCCGCGTGGAAGCTCGACTACATCGGCGAGGGTAGTACGCAAGTTATCGTTGAAAGCATCGCGCCCGGTCAAACTCTGGCGCAGATACCCCCAGCCCTTCAAGGCGAGGCTCGGGGTGGGGATGCAGCGATTGCACCCGTACCTAAATCGCTACCAACCGTTTCTGGAGAAGGCGGACATTTTGTCCAACTCGG
>JANYAW010000112.1 GCA_025361105.1 Rhodocyclaceae bacterium
TTTGGACATTGTCGCCGACACGATTTGTCTGCATGGCGATGGCAAGCACGCATTGGCGCTGGCATTATTGACACGCCAAACGCTGGAGGAAAATCAGATTTTCGTGCGTGCATTCACCGGTGGAAAATCGATATGAACATGGAATTATTGCTGCCGTTGATTGGCATTCCGATAGTCGTTTTAGGCTTTGCGTTCAAAGTAAATCCATTGATGGTGGTCACCACTGCAGGCCTTGTCACCGGTCTGGCGGTGGGTATGGATTTGCCGACCTTGCTGGAAACTTTTGGCGAGAAATTCATGAACAGTCGCCAACTGGCGAGTTCCTTGTTGATCTTGCCGGTGATTGGATTGCTGGAACTCAACGGCCTCAAAGAGCACGCGCAAGCGTGGATATCACGCATCAAAGTGGCCAGCACTGGTCGTATCTTGATGCTGTATTTTGTGGTGCGAGAAATTAGCGCCGCGTTGGGTTTACTCAGTTTGGGTGGTCATGCGCAAACCGTGCGGCCTTTGCTGGTACCGATGGCACAAGGCGCGGCGGTCAACGTGCACGGCGAATTGCCGCAAGCCCTGCAAGATCGAATCGCGGCACACGCAGCCGCTTGCGACAACATCGCACTGTTTTTTGGCGAAGACATTTTCATTGCGTTTGGCGCTGTCTTGTTGATGAGCGCCTTTCTCAAAGAAAACGGCATCACCAATGTCGAACCCTTGGCTATCGGTCTGTGGGCAATCCCCACTGCATTTTGTGCCCTGATGATTCACTTGTTTCGTCTGGCGCGCCTTGATGCGCGTATTGCCATGGACGTGGCGGCGTTTCGCGCCGTTGGCGATGGAGCAAGACTATGACCACGCTCATCAGCATCAATCTGGTCTACTACCTGATTGGCATTATTACGATGCTAATCGCCTACTTGAGTTGGCGCGATTCGAGCAATCCAAAACGCATCACAACGGCGCTGTTCTGGTTTCTGTTCGGGATGAGTTTCTTGTTTGGCGATGTCATGCTTTTGTATTTGGGCAAGACAACAAGCTATCGTATTGTCGGTTTTACGGTGCTGCTGATGGCGGCGATTGCCGGTGCCAACTTGCTCGGCGCGGGAAAGCGGCCTGATGATGAAGCGACAACACGACGACGAGCCGCCGCCAGGCTCGGCAACAAGCTGTTCATTCCGGCATTGGCTATCCCTGTGATCACTGTGCTGCTGGCAGGGTTTGGCAAAGAATTGCAGATCGGCTCGATGTTTCTGCTCGACCAGAAAAATTTAACCTTGGCATCGCTGGTCATTGCTGTCGCTGGCGCATTGACTTTGGGGCAGCGCATCACTGGTAGCTCGCCGCTGATGGCGGTGCGCGAATCGCGACGATTGGTGGATGCAATTGGCTGGGCGTTAATCTTGCCGCAAATGCTGGCGATGCTGGGCGGCGTGTTCGTCGCAGCCAAGACCGGAACGTCGATTCAAGCGATTGTGAATTTGTTTATTGACCCCGACAATCGCTTTGCCTTGGTATTGATTTATTGTCTTAGCATGGCCGCATTTACGATGATTATGGGCAACGCCTTTGCTGCGTTCCCTGTCATGACGGCAGGCATCGCGCTACCTTTCTTGATCTTGCAACATCATGCCAATCCTGCGCCACTGGTCGCCATTGGTATGTTTAGTGGCTATTGCGGAACCTTGATGACCCCGATGGCCGCCAATTTCAATATCGTGCCCGCCGCCTTGCTGGAGTTGAAGGACAAATATCAAGTCATCAAATTGCAAATCCCCACCGCGCTGGCGGTGTTGGCGTGTAATGTTTTCTTGATGTATTTTTTGGCGTTTTCGTAAATCAAAGGTACACAAATACGCGCCATGAAAACTATTTTGCTAACCGGCTTTGATGCCTTCGCTGGCGAGACCATCAACCCGTCGTGGGAGATTGTTCGCGCGCTGGATGGCAGCACACATTTAGGCAAAGATCGCCATGTCATCGGCGTGAAATTGCCCTGCGTTTTCGGCCAAGCATTGGTCGAGTTGACGCAGCACATTCAGACCCATAAACCCGATATTGTGGTCTGCATTGGCCAGGCCGGCGGGCGCAGCGAGATCAGCATCGAGCGCGTCGCCATAAATATCAACGATGCGCGCATCGCCGACAACCATGGTGCGCAACCGATAGACCAGGCAATAGTGCCGCATGGCCCCGTCGCCTATTTCAGTAGCTTGCCGATCAAAGCGATTGTGGCCGCGATAAATGCGCACGGAATACCAGCAGCGGTATCGCAAAGCGCTGGCACTTTCGTTTGCAATCACGTCTTCTACGGCCTTATGCATTTGGCGGCGCAACACACATTCATACACCGCGCAGGATTTGTGCACATTCCCTATTTGCCGACACAAGCGGTCCGTCACGCTGGTGCGCCAAGCATGTCGCTAGAGATGATGAGCGCTGCATTGTTGCAATTGTTGGAGACGACTTTGACGACCGAGCACGATGCTTCAATCACTGGCGGCAGCTTGCACTAAAAGATAAAAAAACCCAGACGAAAAATGAAACTGTCTGGGTTGATTTGCTACTGTCTGCAACGAGAAATCTAGAATGGAATATCGTCCTCGAACTCGTTGAAATTGCTCGCCGCCGGCGCGCTAGCTGCGCTTGGACGGCTAGCGCTACCTTGCTCGCCACCACTGCTACGCGGGCCGCGATCTTCGTTCGGTGCGCCCATGCCTTGACGGCTGCCGAGCATTTTCATTTCGTTGGCGACGATTTCAGTCGTGTAGCGATCCACGCCATCTTTGTCTTGCCATTTGCGCGTCTTGAGCGAGCCTTCAACATAAACCGACGAGCCTTTTTTCAAATACTGCACGGCGATTTCGGCCAAGCGACGATGGAATACAACACGATGCCATTCCGTTGCCTCGCGCTTTTCGCCGGTCTGTTTATCTTTCCAAGTATCGGTCGTCGCGATATTGACATTCGCTACCGCATCACCGTTGGGGAAAAACCGGCTTTCGGGGTCGGCGCCGAGATTGCCAACCAAAATTACTTTATTCACTGATGCCATCTTGTTCTCCAGTCTTCTGTATGTGGGTTTGTTGTGCTACAAAATTAAAATTCGTTGAAATTCGCGACTCAATTGACTCAAGCGCGGCACGCAGTATGGCACGGCGTGTCACCAGCACCAACTGGCAAACTCACACCCACAGCCAGCTAAACACCAGCGCGCAAATCGTGGCGTAGATGGCTCCATCGAGCGCGTCAAATGCCACACTGCGCCAGGGCTTGCCCATCCAGATACCCATTTGCACACTGCCGCCGGTGAAGGCCAAAAAGCTCATCGTGCCGACCACGCAAGCAATCATCCCGGCGGCTGGAGTTGCGCCTAATGCGCCGCGCGCGATGCTGCCCGTAATCGCCGCGATGATGAGGCAATAGACAAACCATTGCGACAGCGATTTACCCATATTGGGCAGGCCGTTTTCGCGCACAGTGAGCAAGGCAACCGGACCTTCGACGAACTTCTTCTTCATCGCATCGCTGCCCATTTCTTTCATGTCAACGCAATGCGGCAGCGCATACTGACCGGGTGCCAGCACGCCGGCACGAATCGCTGCGCCAACTGCGTCTTCGTTCGGTAGCTTGCGATATTCCGCATTGTGCCATTTGAAAACCATGTGTATCAAACTGCTGGCAATGAAGATCGCCACTGCGGAAAGCAAAATCGGCAGCCATAAATTTAATGTCATTTGCATGCTGTGCTCCTTTCAAAAAATCGACGATGCGCTTCTGATGAACAGTTTTGTGCGAGTCGACAATACGCTTGGTCAGCGTTGCAGTACAGCTAGAGTTTCAGTGTCATGAACACACTATTGGGGTCTTCAATGTAATCGCCAAACGGCCCGCAAAAAGTGAAGCCGAAACTCTCATACAGTTTATGTGCCGGCGTAAATGCAGCCATATTGCCGGTCTCGAGATTCAATCGTTCATAACCGCGAGCCCTTGCGACTTCAACGATGTGCGCGAGAATCGCCCGCCCCGCGCCCTTGCGCCGCAAGGCCGCTGGCGTGCGCATGGATTTTATTTCGCCTTGCGTCCGACTCAGCGCCTTGAGTGCGCCGCAACCGAGCAGCAACGCGCCTTCCCATGCCGACCAAAATGCAATCTCCGGGCGGCGCAATTTTTCAAGATTCAGCGCATGCACGCTCTCGGGTGGCGAGAGGGTGTACATGCTTTGCAAATGCTCATTAAGCAATGCATGAATTGCGGAACGCGACAGATCATCAATTTCGATTTTCATGCGCTAGGCGAGTTTTTTCGGGATGGAATAGGTGCCAACTGCATGCGCAACCGGCGCTGGTGTGCCTTCTGAATACAAAGCCACCTCGCCGACCGCCAAGGACTTGCCAACCTTCA
>JANYAW010000155.1 GCA_025361105.1 Rhodocyclaceae bacterium
GCGCTCGATGTCTCGGTGCAAGCGCAAGTGCTCAACATGCTGCAGGACTTGCAAGAAGAATTCAAAATGTCCTACATCTTTATCTCGCATGATTTGGCAGTGGTGAAATATATTTCCGATCAAGTTATCGTCATGAATCAAGGTGAAGTCGTCGAGATTGCTGATTCGGATGAAATTTATCGCAACCCGCAACATGCTTACACGCAAAAACTCCTCAGCTCGATTCCACGCGGCTGGCAGGCACACTGAACCCGCACTAAATAAACAGGACACGCGATGGGACTCCTCAGCGGCAAACGCATACTGATTACCGGTCTACTCTCGAACCGGTCTATCGCCTACGGCATCGCCAAAGCCTGCCACCGCGAAGGTGCCGAACTGGCCTTCACTTACCAAAACGAGCGCATCAAAGATCGCGTTGCCAAGCTCATCGGCGACTTTGGTGACAGCGCGCTGTATGCCTGCGATGTAGCCGAAGACGCAGAAATCAACGCATTGTTCGTTGAGCTAGCCAAACACTGGGACGGCTTCGATGGTCTGGTGCACTCGATTGCATTCGCACCCGGCGAATCACTCGAAGGTGATTTTTTGGATGGCATCAGTCGTGATGCATTTCGCATCGCCCACGATGTGTCGTCATACAGTTTTCCAGCGCTCGCCAAAGCCGCTCGCCCGCTGCTCAAAGTGCGCCAAGGCTCGGTGCTGGCGATGAGCTATCTGGGTGCGGTGCGAACCATGCCGAACTACAATTTGATGGGCTTGGCCAAAGCTAGCCTAGAAGCTGCCGTGCGCTACATGGCCGTCGCACTCGGCCCCGACGGTATGCGCGCCAACGCGATTTCGGCCGGCCCGATAAAAACACTGGCCGCCGCAGGCGTTGGCAACTTCGGCAAACTACTCGCCTACAACGCCCACCACGCGCCACTACGACGCAACGTCACCATCGACGAAGTCGGTAACGCTGCCGTGTTCCTGCTCTCCGATTGGGCCAGCGGCATCACTGGCGAAATCATGTATGTGGATGGCGGATTTAACACCACCGCGTTGGGGAATTCGGAACCGCTGCCTTAGTCAGGCAGGGCAATCGCATGAACAGCTTCTCCCTCCCCTTCAAGGGGAGGGTTGGGGTGGGGATGGGGTGTCGATAGATCAAAGACCGAGACGCAGCCATAAAAATCTTCCCCATCCCCCACCCAGCCTCCCCCTTGAAGGGGGAGGAGAAAACCCGGGTAGCATTCATGCGATTGCCCTGCTTAGCCAGGCATTTGACGGCGTGCTACCAGCACCAACTGGTAGAACTATTCCTTCGCTTCCAGCGCCGTCTTGGCAATCACTACCGGATATCGCAAACGCATCGTATCCATCCAGGCACCGAATTCCTGTTCGGCGACGACACGGGTGTATTGCTGAATAAGTGTGGCTTTGCGTGCGTCATCGCTTGCCGCTGGTTTGATAGCGCTCACCCGATACAAAGCATATCCGCCTTGGGGCAGCGCCGCGCCGGTATAGCCCGGTAGTTTGAAGCCACCAACTTTGTACACCGCACGGACTGCATCCAGCGGCATGCCTGCGGGCACCGCTCTGACCATGGTTTTCGGTGCGCTCCAGGTCACTGCCACCGCATCACCTTTGTTCAGGTTTTCGAGCTTGGCCAAGCCATCCTGCACGGCCAATTTGGTGGCTTCCTCGCTCGTTAATTGTCGCGTGATGGCAGCTTTGACTTGCTCTAACGGCAGCAATGCCGCCGCTTTGTGTTCAATCACCCGCGCCGAGACCAAAGCGCCTTTGAGCGGGCCGGAAGTGATTTCTATGGCTTCGGTATTGCGTTTTTTATCCACCGCGTCGGCGCTGAAAATCGCTGTGGCGAGGCGCGGGAAATCAAAGGGTGGCTGAGGCAAGGCAGGCACCGTACCCTGTCCCGGTTTGGGCAGCCAGGCGCTTTGCTGTATCGTCAGCTTCCATTTATCAGCCGCCGGTTTGAGGCTGTCGGGTTCTTCTTCATAAACCATATTGCCGAAGGCTTCCGACATCTCAGCGAATTTTTTAGCGGCAACTTCGGCTTTTAGTTCATTGGCAAGCTGCCCTTTGACCTCGGCCAAAGGCTTAATATGCTCGGCGCGCAGACCGGTCAGCATGATGATATGGAAACCAAAATCCGAGCGCACCACGGAAGAAATTTCATTTTCCTTCAAGCTAAATGCCGCGTCTTCAAATTGTTTGACCATCATGTTGCGGCCAAACCAATCCAGATCGCCGCCCTTCTCTGCTGTGCCGGTGTCTTGCGATTGCGCTTTGGCGATGGCCGCAAAATCGCTGGGCTTCTTCATCACTTTGGCCAAGATGGCTTCGGCTTTGGCTTGTGCTGTTTTGACTTCCGCCTCGCTCGCATCCTTGGCCACGTTAATCAAAATATGGCTGGCGCGACGCGTTTCAGCTTCACGGAATTTTTCTTGTTGACTCTCAAATCGCGCCTTGATTTCTTCATCCGAAACTGTCGCCTGCGATAACAGTTCGCTGCGACTCAATACCAAATATTCGACGCGCACTTGCTCGGGCATTTCAAATTTCTTGGCGTTCGCCTCGTAAAATTTTTGCACTGCTTCGTCGCTGATTTTTACTTTGCTTGCATACGCCGCCGGCAACAATAAAACCTCCGACACGTCGCGCTGCTCCAGCTCGGCCGCAGCCCAAAGCTCGGCGCCGGTTTTGGAGTGCATCGCCGCTTCGCCGATAGGCACCAGCAACTGCTGCAAATTCATATCCTGTCGCAGTCGCGACTCAAATTCTTCCTTGCTCATTCTTTGATTGGCGACCAGCAGCGCATAGCGTTCCGGCGAAAATTTTCCACCTTCCTGTAGCGCCGGAATCGTGGAAATATAAGCCGCCAGATCCGCATCACTAATTCGCACATGCGCGGCATCCACGGCCAGACTCATCAAGCGCCGTGACACCAAACTATCCAGCGCAGCGCGGCGCATCGGCAGCGAGTTGAGCAGCGCCGGATCAGCCCGCTCGCCCATTTCAGCGCGCACGCGCTCTTGTTGTTCGCGTAAGGCTTGTCGAAATTCCTGCTCGCTGATACTGCTCTTGCCAACCGTCACAAAACTGGTGTTGTTGGCAGCCTGCTTGACATAGGAGTCAAGCCCCCACATCGCAAACGGCAAAGTGATCACGGCCAAAAAAATCTGCGTAATTCGGGGGTTGTTACGGACGGAATCAAACATGGAATTAACTCGGTTGATGCTGCAAAAAACGTTGATGCAGCGGGGCTAAAGCGGTGGCTGCATGCGGGGCAGCGAGGATACCACAGCGCCACGCATTTCACCCCATCTTTGGGTGCTGCCACAGGGCAATCGCATGAATGCT